>NZ_JBFAZW010000058.1:0-70810 GCF_040682015.1 Dactylosporangium sp. NPDC051485 | reverse complement strand
GGCACGGCGCTCGCCCTCGCGGCCGCCGCGGCCGTACACCTCGCCGGCCTGGCCGCGCGGCGGGACCGCGGGGGCCGCGCGTTCGCCGCGACCGCTGTGGCGTGCGCCCTACCCGTGCTCGCGGCTGCGTCGGCGCTGTTCCCGACCGTGCTAGCGTCCACGCTGGACCCGGGCGCGACGGTGACCGTCGGCGACGCGGCCGCCGGCGGCGACACGCTGCGGCTGCTCGCCATCGGCGCGGCCCCGCTGCTCCCGGTGCTCGTCGCCGTCCAGGCCGCCTGCTGGTGGCTGTTCCGGCGCCGGTCTTCTCACGCCCTGTACTGGTAGGCGAGAAGCGGACTCGTAGGCGGATTGGACTTCACAGACGTGGACAAGAGGCTCATGCGGATCGGGCCGGTCCGGCGGTACGCGATCGTGCTGGCCGCCTCCGCGCTGCTGGCCGCGGTCCTCGTGGTGACCCAGGCGGTCAGCCTCGCCACGCTGCTCGCCGCCGCGGCCGGCGGACGGCTGGACCGGGCCGCCCTGGCCGTGGCGCTTGCCGCGGTACTGCTGCGGGCCGCGCATGCCGGCGCGCTCACGGCGATCGCCGGGCGCAGCGCCGCCGGGGTCAAGGCGCACCTGCGCGAGGAACTGCTCGACTCGGCCGCCCGCCGCGGTCCGGGCTGGCTCGCCGGGCGCCGGGCCGGGGAGCTCGCCACGCTGGCCGGCCGCGGGGTGGACGGCCTCGACGGGTACCTCACCGGCTACCTGCCGCAGGTGTTCCTGGCCGCGTTCGTCCCGCTGGCCGTGCTCGGCTGGCTGGCGCTCACCGACCTCACCTCCGCGGTCGTGGTCGCGCTGACCCTGCCGCTCATCCCGGTCTTCGGCATCCTCGTCGGCAAGCTCACGGGGGCCCGCACCCAGCGGCAGTGGGACCTGCTCGGCCGGCTCGGCGGGCACTTCCTCGACACCGTGCGCGGCCTGCCGACCCTGCGGGCGTTCGGGCGCTCGTCGGCCTACGTGCGCCGGGTCAGGGCGACGGCCGAGGCGTACCGCGGGGCGACGATGCGCACCCTGCGCCTCGCGTTCCTGTCGGCGCTCGTGCTGGAGCTGGTGGCCACCGTCTCGGTCGCGCTGGTCGCCGTGCCCGTGGGCCTGCGCCTGCTGCACGGCGGCCTGACGCTCACCGCCGCGCTCGTCGTGCTGCTGCTGGCCCCCGAGGCCTATCTCCCGCTGCGCGCGCTGGGCACCAAGTTCCACGCCAGCCAGGAAGGGCTCGCGGCGGCCGCGGAGATGCATGCGGTACTGCTGGAGCCTCCCCCGGCGACGACCGAGCCCCGGCTGCCCGCCCCGGACGCCGCCGTGGTCCTCGACCGGGTCGAGGTGCGCTACGGCGACAAGATCGCGCTGCGCGACGCCACCCTCGAGATCGAGCCCGGCGACCGGGTCGCGCTGGTCGGCCCGAGCGGCGGCGGCAAGTCCACGCTGCTCGCGCTGCTGCTCGGCTTCGCCACCCCGTCCGCCGGCCGCGTGCTGGTCGGCGGGGTGGACCTCGCCGGCCTCGACCCGGCGGCCTGGCGGGCGCGGCTGGCCTGGCTACCGCAGCGCCCGCACCTCTTCGCCGGCACGGTCGCCGGCAACATCCGCCTCGGCGCCCCGGACGCGTCGCTCGACGAGGTGGTCGCCGCCGCGGTGGCTGCCGAGGCCGACGGATTCGTGCGGGCGCTGCCGCACGGCTACGACACCGACCTCTCCGCGCACGGCCTGTCCAGCGGCCAGCGCCAGCGCCTGGCCATGGCCCGGGCGTGGCTGCGCCGCGACGCCGCGCTGCTCCTCCTCGACGAGCCGACCGCCCGCCTGGACCCGGCCAGCGAGGCCGCGGTCGTCGCCTCGGCCGCCCGCCTGGCCGCGGGCCGCACCGCCCTGCTCGTGGCCCACCGCCCGGCGCTGCTGTCGATCGCGACCCGCACGGTGACCGTGGACGGTTCCCTGACCGAGCCGCGCCCGGCGGTGGCGGCGTGATGCGGGGGTTGTGCACGCCGGGTGCTGTCGCGCGGTCGCTGTTCGCCGGGGTGCTGATCGAGCCGCGGCCTGCGGTGGTGGCGTGATGCGGGGGTTGCTCACGCCGGGTGTTGTCGTGCGGCTGCTCTTCGCCGGGCTGCTGGCCGTGCTGACCGAGGCGGCCGGGGTCGGGCTGGTCGGGACCGCGACGTGGATGATCGTGCGGGCGGCCGACCAGCCGCCGCTGGCCGCCCTCGCCGTGGCGATCGCCGCGGTGCGCGCCTTCGCCCTGCTCAAGGGCGGGATCCGGTACGCCGAGCGCCTCGCCGGTCACGACGTCGTCCTCCGGGTGCTGGCCGACCTGCGCGCCCGCGCGTTCGCCGGCCTGGCGGCCCGGGGCGATGCGGCGCCGGGCGGGGACGCGCTGAGCCGGGTCGTGTCCGATGTGGACGCCGTGCAGGACCTGCTGCTGCGCGCGGTGCTGCCGGCCGGGGTCGCCGCCGTGGTCGGCCTCGCCGCGGTGGCCGGGGTGGGCGCGGCCGACCCGCGCGCGGGCGCGGTGCTCGCCGGCGGCCTGCTCATCGCGGGCGTGCTGCTCCCGGCGCTGGGCAACGTGCTGGCCCGCACCGGCCCGGCCTCGGCCGCCGCGATCGCCCGGACGCGCGGCGAGGTGGCCCAGTCCACTGTGGATTTGGCCCACGGCGCCGCCGAGCTGATCGCGTTCGGCGCCATGCCCGCCGCGCTCGCCGAGTCCTCCGCGCGCTCGCGCCGGCTGGCCCGCCTGGAGGCCCGTTCGGCCGCGGTGTCGGGCCTGGTGACGGGGTTGGCCGCGCTGGTGCCGGCCGGCGTCGCGGTCGCCGCCGCCGTGCTCGTCGCGGGGCCGGCCGCACCGGTGCTGGCGCTCGTCGCCCTCACCGTCGGCGAGGTCGTGGTGCCGCTGGCCGCCGCGGCCGCGCGCCAGGGCGAGGTCCGTGCGGCGGTCGGGCGCATCCGCGAGATCGCCGTGGCTGCGCCGGACCCCGCCGACGCGCAACCCGCGCAGCGACGGGCCTTGGCCGGAGCCGTGCCGCTGCGGCTGCGGGGGATCACCGTGCGCTACCCGCACGGCGGGCGGGCGGCGCTCGACGGCGTCGATCTCGACCTGCCGGCCGGGCGGCGGTTGGCCGTCGTCGGCGCCAGCGGGGCCGGGAAGTCCACGCTCCTCGACGCCATCGCCGGGCGGGCGCCCGTGACCGGCGGGCGGGTGGACGGGGTGCCGGAGGGGGCCGAGCCCTGGCAGGTGGCCGGGGGCGTGTTCGCCGACGCGCACGTCTTCCACGACACGGTGCGGGAGAACCTCACCCTCGGGCGGGACGGGTTCGGCGATGACGAGCTGGGGGCGGCGCTGGAGGCGGCCGGGCTCGGGGAGTACACGGGAAGGCTCGACGACATCGTGGGCGAGGACGGCGGGCGGCTGTCGGGCGGGCAGCGGCAGCGGCTCCTGCTGGCCCGGGCGCTGCTCGATGCGCCGCCGGTGCTGCTGCTGGACGAGCCGACCGAGGGGCTCGACCCCGCCGCGGCCGACGCCGTGCTGGCCACCGCACTGCGGGCGGCGGGGGAGCGCACCGTGGTGGTGGTCACCCACCGGCGGGCCGACCTGGCGCTGTTCGACGAGGTCGTGACCATCGACGACGGGCGGCTGACGGCCACCGGCGGTTGACGGCGGCGGCGCACCGTGTGGGACCCTGGACCGGTGGAGGGGGTGTCCCAGCGAGACCTTGCCGCGGCCGATCCGATCGACGTCTACGTCGACGGCCTGGCCGCCGCGCTGCGTGGGCCGCGGCGCACGCGCGACGAGATGATCACCGAGGCGCGGCACAGCCTGCAGGACGCGGCCGACGCGTTCGAGGAGGCGGGGCTCGCGCCGCTGGACGCCCGGCGGCGGGCCGTGCGCGAGTTCGGGACGCACCGCGAGGTCGCCCCCGCCTACCAGGCCGAACTGGCCGCGCAGCAGGGCCGCCGCACGGCACTGTGGATCGCACTGGCGCTGCCCCTGGTCAACGTCCTCGCGCCGCTCATGTGGTGGGACAGCCCGTGGGGGACCGGCCACGCGAGCCCCCTCTACTGGGTGCTGGTCGACCACTTCAAGTACACGTCGTTCCTCGCCGCGGCGATCGCCGGGCTGGTGGTGGCCGGCTTCACGTGGGGGACTCGTTACCTGCGCGACGGGGTGCGGTACACCCGCATCGTCGGCCTGGGCTCGGTCACCTTCCTGGGCGTGCACGGGCTCATCGGCGCGGCCGTGTTCGGGCTCAGCATCTACCAGTGGCCGGGCGCCGCGACCTGGCCGCCGGCGCTCGCGGGGATGGCGTTCAACGCCGGCGCGTTCGGCTACGCGGGGCTGCTCGCGGTCCGCTGCGTCTCGTTCGCCCGCCGCGCCGCCCTGGCCTGAAGCCCGCCCGGCCTGAGGTTCACCGGGCCGGAGGCTCATCGGGCTTGAGGTTCGCCGGGCCGGAGGCTCATCGGGCCTGCGGCGAAACCGGCAAGTAGGGCTTTTTCGATAAGTCGGGCGCTGCGCGCCACGACTTATCGGATTTATACGGCGTCAGGCGACATGTCCGAAAAGTCGCGGCACGGAGTGCCCGACTTTTCGGAAAAATGCCCATAGATAGGGTGGAAAGGGTTGAGCTGGAAGGGCTCTACGCCGAGGCCGGCGGCGCCAGGAGCACCGCGCCGATCGTGGCGGTGAACTCCTGCCAGGCCGAGCGCTCCTCTGCCAGCACCTTCCGGCCCGCGTTGGTCAGGCGATAGGTGCGCCGCTCGCGCCCGCCGACCGTCGACCACGCGCTCTCCACATAGCCGGCCCGCTCCAGCCGGCGCAGCGCCGGATACACGGTCCCGGTGGGCAGGGCGAGGGTGCCGCCGCTGCGCTCCTGGAGCGCCTCGATGATCGCGTATCCGTGGCGGGGTTCGCCGTCGAGCACCGCGAGCAGGAGTGCGTCGAGATGCCCGCGTAGCGCGTCCGCCTTCATGTGTAGCGAGTCTACGGGTTGGCCGCTCGCCGCGCCACGGCAGGGGTTTAGCCTCCCGGCCGCTGGGCAGGACCGGTGCACATTACGCGGGACTTGGGGGAACGGGCGGGATGAGCGTACAGACTGGGCCGGGCCGATGAGGCGGCGGGCGGAGACGGCGGCCGACGTCGACCTGCAGTGGCCGACCGGGCTGGGCACCGCGCTCGCGATCGCCTCGGGGCGGGCGCTGTCCTACCGGCGCGGGGTGCCCCGCCCGGTGGTGTCCGCTCCCCGCTGGAGCGCGGCCCGAGGCCGGCACGCCCGCCGCGACTCCAGCACCACGCTCGACGCCGGCGTGGTCGCCCGCTGGCTCGTCGGGCAGCTGCCGGGCGGGCGCTACAACGGCCTCGTCGTCGGCTCGCCGCACGGGGCCGCGCTGCACCTGGCGGCCGGGCTCGGGGTCCCGTGGCTGCCGGCCGCGTTCGAGCTGCCGACCGCCGACATCGCCACCTTCGACGGCACGGCCCCCAACGGGGTCGCGGCCGACGGTGTGGCCGCGGCGAAGGCGGGGGAGCGCAACGCCCGGCCGATCCTGGAGGCCAACCCCGACGTCGCGGTCCGGCAGGTCTACGACCCGGTGTGGCGGGGCTGGTCGGCGTCCGCGACCGCGTACGCGGTGGTGCGCTGGCAGCGGCTGCCGGATGCCTACCGGGAGTTCATCGCCGACCGGCTGCGCCCGGACGCCCCGATCATCGTGACCCGGGACGTGAGCCGCTGGCTGACCGTGGGCGGCTCGCCGGGGTACACCTTCCAGCTCGGCGGCCGCGCGACCGGCCTGACCCCGGGCGACTACTACGACCGGCGTACCGCACCGGGGCCGAGCCCGGACGGGCCGGAGGACAGCGACGGCGAGCGGAGCGTGGACCGCGGGTTCGTCGAGGACCTGCGCCGCTTCGCGGCCGCGCACGGGCACCCGGTCCGGCAGGTCCTCTACCGGCACCCGGACGTGTTCAGCGGGGCCGTCGCCGACCTGTACCGCGACTGGCTGCGGGCCGGCGAGCGCACCGGCAACCGGCTCGTCGTCGAGTGCGGGCGGCTGCTCGACCCGTGGCACGTGGTGCGGGCCGGGCTGGTGCCGTACTGGTGCGAGTACCCGCTGCGCTCCGCGGTCCGGGCCGTCTCGTGGTGGCTGGCCGGCAGCGAGCCGTTCACGTCGGTCGACGTCCTGCCGGAGCCGCCGGGGGTGTCGCTGCCGACGACCGCGCCGCTGGCCGAGTGGGAGGCGGTGGCCGCGTTCGGCGCCCGGCACGCGCTCGTCGACAGCCGCTGCGCCCGCGCCTACCCGGGCGGCGGGGTGCCCGCCCACCACGCCACCCAGGTGCTGCGCACGCACCCGCACGACCTGCCGTACCTGCCGTTCATGAAGGCCGAGGAGGCGCTGACGAGCCTCGCCCAGCGCGGGCAGGCCGACGGGCTGCTGATCCTGTAGGCCGCCTACGCGCTGGTGTTGTCCTCGGACTTCTCCTTGTTCTTCTGCACCTTGCTGATGACGTCGTGCAGGGGCTTGGTGCCGCTGCCGACCACCACGCCGGTGATGATGGCGTCGACCCAGACCGGGATGCCCTGCCAGCCGTCGCCGGCGATGGAGTGCAGCAGGTAGAGGCCGCCGGACGCGGACGCCACGGTGGCCAGGGCGACCGCGATGCCCCACGAGACCAGGCCGCGGCTGGCCCGCCCGCGCTCCACCATGGACTTGGCGTGGGCGACCTGGATCAGGTCGTCGAGGGTGGCGTCGTGGTACTTGTTGGCCATGTTGGCCACGGCCCGCTCGAGCTCGCCCTTGGCGTGCCGTCCGGGCATGAACCGGGCGAAGGGCTCCAGCACGCGCTCGACCGCGGTGGCGAAGGCGAAGAGCACCCCGAACAGCGCGGTCGCGTCGGGGAGGTGGATCTCGTCGGCGTTGACGCCGAAGTGGTACAGCGCCCAGGACCCCGCCCCGCCGGCCGCGATGAGCAGGAAGGCGGCGACCAGCGAGCCGATGCTGGCCGGCTGGCTGGCCACGGCCGCGGCCTCGCCCCCGGACACGGGCGGCACGTCGCCGCCGAGCGCGGCGGCCACGGCGGCGCCCACCTCGGGGACCGCGCCGGGTGCCGGGATGCGCTGGGTCACGTCGCCGTCGACCGGTCCGGCCTGCGACGGGACGGGCGGCTGGACGAGGTTGGGCGGGGCGACGGTGGCCGCGGCCACGACGCGGTTGCCGGAACTGCCGAGGATGGTGGTACGCCGGACCAGAGCCATGCGCGAGAGGCTAGCGCCCGTCGATGCCCCGGCCCATCCGGAGATCGTGCATCCGACGCTCGGTCGACCGGCCGTGCCCGCGTGCCCGGCGCCTTCACCAGGCCGGCGACGAGCGCGCCGTGCCCGCGTCGGGGCCCGCGGGCCGCAACGGCGCGGGCGAGGGTTGCGGCGTGCCCTCCGCCGGAGCGGGCGGAGCCGCCGGGACCACCCGGGGGCCGAGCAGCGAGGCCAGGTCGACCGCGATGTGCACTGCCATCGGCGCGAGCAGGTTGCCGGTCGCCGCGTAGAGGAGCGTCGCGAAGAAGGCGAACCCGAACGAGCTCAGCACGCCGGCCCGGCCCTGGTAGCGGTGCCCGGCGGCGAACAGCACCGCCGACAGGAACGCCGCCGCCCACGGGCTCAGGCCGAGCACGCCGACGCCGGCCGCCACGAGCGTCCCGCGGAACACGATCTCCTCGCCGGCCCCGACGACGGCGGCGACCAGCACGGCCAGGCGCCGGTCCCGCCGGGTGCGCGGCAGCAGGTGGGCGATCTTGGCGTCGGCCGGGACCTCGATGCGCCGGTTGCGCCAGTACAGGACCCCGCCCAGCGCGGCGAGGATGCCGGCGGCGACGGCCAGGCGGTGATCGGTGAGGCCGGCCAGGCCCAGGTCGGCGGCGTCGACCCCGGGGTCGAGCAGCGGCACCAGGGCCAGCGCGGCGAGCGTGCCGGTGTAGGCCAGTCCGCGGCGGTAGACCCGGGCGGCGCCGGCCGGGTGGGCCAGCGCGAGGGCCCGCAGCCGGGCCGTGCGGGCCGGGGTGGAGCGCACGACGCTGATCAGCAGGAGCAGTGCGATCGCGCCGGTGGCGGCGAGCCCGGCCGGGCCGAGTTGCGGCGTGATCGCGGTGAACACAGTCACGATGATGCAACAGCGAACGGGCCGCCGTCTGCCCCGAGGGGGAGCGGACGGCGGCCCGTCGAAAACGTGGTGCGGTTACGCGGCCGGGGCCGACGCGCTGGCCGGGGCCGAGGCCGGGGCGCTCGCGGCGGTGCCGGCCGGCGCCGGGAGCGCGCTGCCCTTGACGTACTCGTCCCAGGACTTGTCCCAGTCGGTCCAGCCGTTGCCCCAGGCGAGCTTGCGGGTCGTGTTCTTCACGATCACGACGTCGCCGATCTTGGTCAGGTTGTACAGGTACTTCGCGTTCGCCTCGGACACGTTGGTGCAGCCGTGCGAGACGTTGCGCTTGCCCTGGTCGCCCACCGACCACGGGGCGGCGTGGATGTACTCGCCGCCGCTGGTCATCCGCTGCGTCCAGTACACCGTCTCGCGGTACGGGTCGTCGGGGTCGGTCCCCACGAACAGCTCGGACTGGTTCTTGTCCATGACCACCATGTTCCCGGAGGAGGACGGGGTCTTGGGCTTGCCGAGGCTGACCGGGAGCGTCTTGATGACCGTGCCGTTCTGCTCCACCGTCATCTGGTGGGTCTTGTCGTCGGTCGTCATGACGATGCTGTCGCCGATGGAGAACGTGCTGGTGACGTCCTTGGTGCCCCAGCCGGTCTTGGTCAGCTGGAGGCCGCCGACGGCCAGCCGGACGTTGATCTTGGTGTTGGGTTTCCAGTATTCCTTCGTGCGGTAGTGGATCTCGCCGCCGTTGAACCAGTGCCAGGTGCCCGTCTGCGGCGGGTCGGACGTGACGATCAGCCGCTGCTCCACCGCGGCGCGCATCTCCTGCGGGACGCTGGAGCCGAACCGCACGACGATGGGCATGCCCACGCCGTACACCTTGTTGTCCGTGATCGCCGTCGAGACGTTGACCGTCTTGGCGGGCTTCGCCATGGTGGTGAACGTGATCTTCTTGCCGGCGGTGTCGCCGGCGGAGGTCACGGTCGCCGTGTACTGCGTGCCGTACTTGAGCTGCGACCCGGGGACCCACGCGGCCCCGTCGGCGCGCAGCGAGCCGGCCACCTGCGCACCGGTGGTGTCCGTCAGCGTGACCTGGGCGTTGGCGCCCGGGCCGGTCCGCAGGGACAGCTCGGTGGCGGTGGGGACGTTGCTCGCGCCGTCGGCGGGCTCGGCGAAGGCCGCACTCGGCAGCTCGGCGGACGCGGAAGCCGAGGGGCCGCCGGCGCTACTGCCCGTGCCGTTCCACTTCGGCTTCGAGCTGTCGCTGTCGCCGCTGCAACCGGCAGCCAGGACGACGACGCCCGTGAACGCGGCTATCGTGGCCAGTGCGCGTGCGGAGACTCCCATGTCCACACCTCCTTCAAGGGACTTGTGACGCTGGTTCGCGTTTGGGTTTGGGTAAGACGTTGTGAAGTTGGGTACGAGCATGCCCGGGTTACCACGCCGGTGTATCCCGGGTTTGTGCCAGCGGTGCAACGTTGCCGAACTCGATGGTGGCTGGCGATCTTGCCGTGCATCATCGTAGGGAGTAACGCACGACGGCAGCCATCCGCTCGTTGGACGTGTTCCGGACCGTCCGAGGTTGCGTGACAGTTCTGTAACAGCGCTCCGACCTGGCAGCCCGTGGGATTTGTCACGATCCGTGCTGTAGGTCGGGCGCGGGTCGGCACGGTACGTTGTTCGCCACCACATTCGGCGGGCGCGCCGGCGTGCGGTACATGACTCGAGTACGAAGCATGCAAAATGCGCCCGCTCTTCGCGTACACTGGCAAGACCGCTCCCCAGGGCCGACGTTGTCCCGATTTGCACTCGATGACGTCAGGAGGCCCGATGGGTTACCCGGGACCGCAGCGGCAGGGCCTGTACGACCCTGCCTTCGAGCACGACGCCTGCGGGGTCGCCTTCGTCGCTGATATTCACGGCCGCAGGTCCCATGACGTTGTCTTCAAGGGGCTCTCGGCGCTGCGGCGGATGGACCACCGGGGTGCCCGCGGTGCCGAGCCCAACACCGGCGACGGCGCGGGCATCATGATCGGCATCCCGGACGAGTTCCTGCGCGCGGTCGTGCCGTTCGAGCTTCCGCCCGCCGGGCAGTATGCGACCGGCCTGGCCTTCCTGCCCACCGACGACGAGGCGGCCCAGCGCGCGCAGCGGGTGCTGGAGAAGTACGCCCTCGTCGAAGGGGCCCAGGTGCTCGGCTGGCGCGACGTGCCGGTCGACGCCACCGACCTCGGTGCCACCGCCCTGGCCGCCATGCCGCGCATCCGCCAGGTCTTCCTCAGCGCGGAGAAGCTCGGCGCGCCCGGCGTGGTGCTCGCCGGCCTGGACCTCGACCGGGTCGTCTACTGCGTGCGCAAGCAGACCGAGCGGGAGACCCGGGAGCGGGGCATCCACCTGTACCTGCCGTCGCTGTCGTCGCGCACGATCACGTACAAGGGCATGCTCACCCCGGACCAGGTCGTGTCCTTCTTCCCCGACCTGTCCGACGAGCGGGTCGCCTCGGCGATCGCGCTGGTGCACTCGCGCTTCTCCACCAACACGTTCCCGTCGTGGGAGCTGTCGCACCCGTACCGCATCATCGCCCACAACGGCGAGATCAACACGATCCGCGGCAACCGCAACTGGATGGCCGCCCGCGAGGCGCTGCTGGCCACGGAGAACCTGCCCGGCAACATCCGCCGGCTGTTCCCGATCTGCAGCCCGGAGGCGTCGGACTCGGCGAACTTCGACGAGGTGCTGGAGCTGCTGCACCTGGCCGGGCGCAGCCTGCCGCACGCGGTGCTGATGATGATCCCCGAGGCGTGGGAGAACGACCCGCGCATGGACCCGGCCCGCCGGGCCTTCTACCGCTTCCACGCCTGCCTCATGGAGCCCTGGGACGGCCCGGCCAGCGTGGCCTTCACCGACGGCACCGTCGTCGGCGCGGTGCTCGACCGCAACGGCCTGCGCCCGGGCCGCTGGTGGCAGACCAGCGACGGGCTCGTCGTGCTGGCCAGCGAGGCCGGCGTGCTCGACCTCGACCCGGCCACCATCGTGGCCAAGGGCCGTTCGGCGCCGGGCAAGATGCTGCTGGTCGACACGGCGGCCGGGCGCATCCGCACCGACGACGAGATCAAGGCCGAGCTGGCCGCCGCCGAGCCGTACGACGAGTGGCTGCTCGCCGGGCTCATGGACCTCGAGTCGCTGCCCGAGCGCGAGCACATGGTGTACACCCACGACTCGGTCCAGCGCCGGCAGCAGACCTTCGGCTACACCGAGGAGGAGCTCAAGATCCTCATCGGGCCGATGGCCCGGACCGGCGCCGAGCCGCTCGGCTCGATGGGCACCGACACCCCGGTGGCCGTCCTGTCGACCCGGCCCCGCCTGATGTACGACTACTTCACCCAGCTCTTCGCGCAGGTCACCAACCCGCCGCTGGACGCGATCCGCGAGGAGCTGGTGACCAGCGTCGCGGCGACGATCGGCCCCGAGGCCAACCTGCTGCGGCCGGGGCCCGCCTCCTGCCGGCAGATCGCGCTGCCGTACCCGGTCGTCGACAACGACGACCTGGCCAAGATCCTGCACATCGACGAGGACGGCGACCTGCCCGGCTTCAAGGCCGTGCGGGTGTCCGGCCTCTACCCGGTCCGCGACGGCGCGACCGGCCTCAAGCGCCGCCTGGTCGAGATCATGCGCGGCGTCTCCGAGGCCATCGAGGACGGCGTGCGCATCCTGGTGCTGTCCGACCGCGACTCCACCGCCGACCTCGCGCCGATCCCGTCGCTGCTGCTCACCGCGGCCGTGCACCAGCACCTCGTGCGCGAGCAGACCCGCACCCAGGTGTCGCTGGTCGTCGAGTCGGGCGACTGCCGCGAGGTGCACCACGTCGCCGTGCTCGTCGGCTTCGGCGCCTCGGCGGTCAACCCGTACCTGGCCTTCGAGAGCGCCGAGGACCTCATCGCCACCGGCGTGCTGAGCGGCGTCGACCCGGACAAGGCGGTCTACAACTACGTCAAGGCGCTCGGCAAGGGCGTCCTGAAGATCATGTCCAAGATGGGCATCTCGACCGTCTCGTCGTACTGCGGCGCCCAGGTCTTCGAGGCCGTCGGGCTCGACCCGCGGTTCGTCGAGCGGTACTTCACCGGCACCCCGAGCAAGATCGGCGGGATCGGCCTGGCCGAGGTGCACGCCGAGATCGCCGCCCGGCACGCCCGGGCCTACCCGGCCAACGAGGCCGAGCGGGCGCACCGGCGGCTCGAGGTCGGCGGCGAGTACCAGTGGCGCCGCGAGGGCGAGCTGCACCTGTTCAACCCCGAGACCGTGTTCCTGCTGCAGCACGCGACCCGCTCCCGGCAGTACGACGTCTTCCAGCGCTACACCGCGAAGGTCGACGAGCTGGCCGGCCGGGCGGGGTCGCTGCGCGGCCTGTTCGAGCTGCGCACCGGCGTGCGCCCGGCGGTGCCCCTCGACGAGGTCGAGCCGGCCACGGAGATCGTCAAGCGCTTCGCGACGGGCGCCATGTCGTACGGCAGCATCTCCGCCGAGGCGCACGAGACCCTCGCCATCGCGATGAACAACATCGGCGGCAAGTCCAACACCGGCGAGGGCGGCGAGGACTCGGAGCGCCTGCACGACCCGCGCCGCCGCTCCGCCGTCAAGCAGGTGGCCAGCGGCCGCTTCGGCGTCACCACCGAGTACCTGGTCAACGCCGACGACCTGCAGATCAAGATGGCCCAGGGCGCGAAGCCCGGCGAGGGCGGGCAGCTGCCCGGCAACAAGGTGTGGCCCTGGATCGCCAAGACCCGGCACGCCACCCCGGGCGTCGGGCTGATCTCGCCGCCGCCGCACCACGACATCTACTCCATCGAGGACCTGGCCCAGCTGGTCTTCGACCTCAAGAATGTCAACCCCTCGGCGCGCGTGCACGTCAAGCTCGTCTCCGAGGTGGGCGTCGGCACCGTGGCGGCCGGCGTGGCCAAGACGAAGGCCGACGTCATCCTGATCTCCGGGCACGACGGCGGTACCGGTGCCTCGCCGCTCAACTCGCTCAAGCACGCCGGCAGCCCGTGGGAGCTGGGGCTGGCCGAGACGCAGCAGACGCTGCTGCTGTCGGGGCTGCGGGACCGGGTCACCGTGCAGGCCGACGGGCAGCTCAAGACCGGCCGGGACGTGATCATCGCGGCGCTGCTCGGTGCCGAGGAGTACGGCTTCGCCACCTCGCCGCTCATCGTCTCCGGCTGCATCATGATGCGCGTCTGCCACCTCGACACCTGCCCGGTCGGCATCGCCACCCAGAACCCGGCGCTGCGCAAGCGGTTCACCGGCAAGCCGGAGTTCGTCGAGAACTTCTTCTGGTTCCTGGCCGAGGAGGTCCGCGGCTACCTGGCCGAGCTGGGCTTCCGCACCCTCGACGAGGCGATCGGGCGCACCGAGCTGCTCGACGTGCGCCGGGCCGTGGACCACTGGAAGGCCGGTGGGCTCGATCTGACCCCGCTGCTGCACGTGCCCCCTCTCGCCGACGACGCCGTCCGGCGCCAGACCACCAAGCAGGACCACCGGCTGGAGCGGGCGCTGGACAACCAGTTCATCGCCGCGGTCTCGCCGGCCCTGGACGCCGGCGAGTCGATCCGGCTCGAGGCGGCGGTGCGCAACGAGCACCGGTCCGTGGGCGCGATGCTGGGCGGCGAGGTGGCCCGCCGGGCCGGTGGCGCCGGCCTGCCCGACAACACGGTGGACATTACGCTGCGCGGCACCGCCGGCCAGTCGTTCGGCGCGTTCGTCCCCCGCGGGATCACCCTGCGGCTGTACGGCGACGCCAACGACTACGTCGGCAAGGGCCTGTCCGGCGGGCGGCTCATCGTCCGCCCCGACGAGCGGGCGCCGTTCGTGGCCGAGAACCAGATCATCGGCGGCAACACGGTGCTCTACGGCGCCACCGCCGGCCGCCTGTTCATGCGCGGCCGGGCCGGCGAGCGGTTCGCGGTGCGCAACTCCGGCGCCGTGGCCGTCGTGGAGGGCGTGGGCGACCACGGGTGCGAGTACATGACCGGCGGCACCGTCGTGGTGCTCGGCCCGACCGGGCGCAACTTCGCGGCCGGCATGTCCGGCGGCGTCGCCTACCTCTGGCGCCTGAACCGCGACCTCGTCAACGCCGAGCTGGTCGACCTGCGCCCGGTGCGCGACCCGGCCGTGCTGCGCGCGCACATCGAGGAGCACCTCGCCGAAACCGGCTCGGCCGTCGCCGCCCGGCTGCTGGCGGACTGGAACGCCGCGCTCGCGGAGTTCACCGAGGTCATGCCGCGCGACTTCGAGCGCGCGATGGAGGCGATCCGGGCCGCCGAGGCCGCCGGGCGCGACGTGGACACGGCCGTCATGGAGGTGGCACGTGCCTGACCCGAACGGCTTCCTGCGCTACGAGCGGCGGCTGCCGGGCCGCCGGCCGGTCCCCGTCCGCCTGCAGGACTGGCGGGAGGTCTACCCGCCGGCGGGCGACGAGCTGATCCGGGAGCAGGCCACCCGCTGCATGGACTGCGGCATCCCGTTCTGCCACGACGGCTGCCCGCTGGGCAACCGCATCCCGGACTGGAACGACCTGGTCCGCACCGGCGACTGGGACTCCGCGATCGAGGCGCTGCACGCCACGAACAACTTCCCGGAGTTCACCGGGCGGCTGTGCCCGGCGCCGTGCGAGGCGGCCTGCGTGCTGTCCATCGCCGGCGGCCAGCCCGTGACCATCAAGCAGGTCGAGGTCGAGATCATCAACCGGGCCGTCGAGGCCGGGCGGGTCACCCCGCGCCCGGCCCCGGAGCGCTCCGGCAAGAGCGTCGGGGTGGTCGGCTCCGGCCCCGCCGGCCTCGCCGCGGCCCAGCAGCTGGCCCGCGCCGGGCACGACGTCACCGTCTACGAGCGCGACGACGAGCTGGGTGGGCTCCTGCGGTACGGCATCCCGGACTTCAAGCTCGAGAAGCAGCACATCGAGCGGCGGCTGGAGCAGCTGCGGGCCGAGGGCGTGCGCTTCCGCACCGGCGTGCACGTCGGCGTGACCGTCTCCGTGGAGGACCTGCGCGCCTCGCACGACGCGCTGCTGCTGGCCTGCGGCGCACTCGCGGCCCGGGACACCCCGGAGACGCCGGGCCGCTCGCTGCGCGGCATCCACCTCGCGATGGAGCACCTCGTCGAGTCCAACCGCGTGGTCGCCGGCAAGCAGCCCTCGGCCGCGATCACCGCCGAGGGCAAGCACGTCATCATCATCGGCGGCGGCGACACCGCGGCCGACTGCCTCGGCGTGGCCCACCGGCAGGGCGCCCGCTCGGTGCTGCAGCTGGACCAGTACCCGGTGCCGCCCGCGGACCGCGACGAAGACCGCGACCCGTGGCCGACCTGGCCGTGGATCCTGCGCAACTACCCCGCCCACGAGGAGGGCGGCGACCGCGCCTTCGCCGTGGCCGTCACCTCCTTCGAGGGCGACGCCGAGGGCAACCTCACCGCGGTGCGCATCGCCGAGGTCCAGGTGTCCAGGGTGGACGGTCGCCGCGTGGTCAGCGTCGTGGAGGGGACCGAGCGCGAGTACCCCGCCGACCTGGTGCTGCTGGCCATCGGCTTCGAGGGCACCGAAAAGGGCCCGCTGCTCACCACCCTCGGCCTGACCCGCAACCGCCGCGGCGGCATCGACACCGGCCCGGACTGGCAGAGCAGCGCCCTCGGCGTGTTCGTCGCCGGCGACATGCACCGCGGCGCCTCGCTCATCGTGTGGGCGATCGCCGAGGGCCGCTCCGCCGCCGCGTCCATCCACGCCTACCTGGGCGGCGACGGCGCCCTCCCGTCACCGGTCGAGCCGTCCGCGGTGGCCCTGTCCGCCTGAGGCACAGCCCGGGAGCGGACCTCTTGGGGTCCGCTCCCCGCTCTTCGGCGGCTACGACTCGGGCCACCTCCCCCGTGATCCCGATCTGACCGTTTCGCGACTTCTGCGGAGACCCGTCCTGCGGGGTCGCCGGCCCGCCAGCAACCCCGGTACCGTCACGTTGTTCGATGAACATCGTGGCGGGAGGGGCGCGATGGGTGAGCACGGCTTCGCGGTGGACCCAAGCGCGGTCCACGGCTTCGGCAGGGACCTGCAGCACGACCTGGACGTCCACCTGTCCGCTGAGAAGATCCAGACCCTGCACATCTTCAGCGAGACCCCGATATTCGGCGCCCGAACCGCGAGCTCGACAGTCCAACAGGCAGCCAAGTCCTACCACGCGCGGCTCCTGGCGTTGTACGACGTCATGGACGCGATGTTGTACAACGGCGCGGTTCTGGCCCGGGCAGCCCACACGATCGCCGATGCCTACGCCGCCTCGGACATGGTGGCCGGGGACGAGGTGCAGCGCGCGGTGTTCAACGCCCGGCAGGCGACGGCGGCGGATGCTATCGCCGTCGACCCCCGCACGGGTAGGCCGATCTGATGGCGCAAGCGTACGGGGAGTACCGGCTCCCCGATTTGTGGGCGATGGTTGCCGGGGAGGACCCCGAGGCCGGGTTCGTACACGTCAACGCGTTGAACCGGCTGCGTACCTCGCTGGAGCAGCAGCGCGACAACCTGCGGGCCCAGCGCGACCGGCTGATCGAGGGCTGGCCGCCCGAACGCAGTGAGGCCGCTGCGTTGTTTGTCGACCGGGTCAACAACATGATCACGGCGATGACGTACACGGCCGAGGCGGCCGGCCGGATGTGCAACGGTGTCGACGAGGCCTTCGCTGCGATCCGCGATGCCAGGCGCCAGCTCGAGCCGCTGGCGGCCTCGGGTCGACAGGGCGCAGAACTCGACCAGCGGGGCCGGGAGGTGTTGATCGCCGCCGACGCCAAGGTGGCGTCGGCGTCCGGGCTGATCAACACGAGCGTCCCCTCCTACAAGCGGATCGACGTCCGGCAGCCAATCAGCCAGAACACCGCCGAGACGGATGGCTCCGGAGGCTCGACCGGATCCTCCAGCGCCCGCACGTCGGGGACGAGCATGCAGTCGGCGCTCCTGCCGGCGCCCACGTTCGATCCGCCGTCGTCCTCCGGATCGGTGGCGGGCAGCGGTGTCGATGCTGGTCCACTCGTCGGCGACAGCGGACCGGTGCTTGCCGGCGACCGACCTGTTGCTCCCGCGCCGGTGCCGAGTGGTGTCATCGGAGGCTCCGGGCCGAGCCACACGACGGCACCGGTCGCCAACGGCCCGTACCGTTTCGACGCCGTTGGCCAGGGCGGCGTGATCGGTTTGCCGCGCCCGTCTCCCACGGCACGCGGCGATGTCACCGGAACGCCGATGACCGGTCCGGGTCAGCGTCCAGCGTCGGGGCGGGCCTCTACATCCGCCGAGCCAACGCAGGGCCGCACCCTTGGAGGCATGCCCGGGGGATATCGCGACCACTCCTACGAGGCCTACTCGCAGCGACACCGGTCGAAGCGCACCGACAATGATGAGCTGTGGTCAGTCGAGGAGGGTGTGGCCCCAGTGCTCGAAGCGGCGACCGAGGTGAGCCACGACCCAGGGTCGGGCGTCCTGGGAATCGACCGTTGAACGGGCTGCTGCGCCGGGCGGGCTCGGTTGCGCTGGTCGCGGTCGTGTCGGTCGTGGCGGCCGGCAGGCCGGCGTTCGCGGACGACATCCGCGACCGGCAGTGGTACCTCGCGGCGCTGGACATCGCCGATGCCCAGAAAGTCAGCCAGGGTGACGGGGTGGTGGTCGCCCTGCCGGATACCGGGGTGGACGTCAAGCATGCTGAGCTCGCCAAGGCGGTGCTGCCCGGCAAGGGGTTCGGGGAAGGCAACACCACTGACGGCACGGTCGACGTCCAGGGGCACGGCACCGCCATGGCCGGGCTCATCGCGGGACGGGGCCTGCCCAATGGCGGCGGTGTGCTCGGCATTGCGCCCAGGGCGATGATCCTGCCGCTGCAGACGCTGAGGTCGGATGACGGGCTCGGGGTGCCGGCGTTGCTGGGGGAGGGGATCGACTGGGCGGTCGAGCACGGGGCGAAGGTCATCTGCATCGCCGCGGTGACCGACGAGGACCAGCGGGTGCAGGAGGCCGTCGAGCGCGCGCTCCGAGCGGACGTCGTGGTGGTCGCGGGGGTCGGGAACGCACCGGATACGACCGCCGTGGGGTTCCCGGCCCGGCTGCCCGGCGTCCTGGCGGTCGGCGGGACGGATCGCAACGGCGACCACGCGTCGGTCTCGGCCACGGGGCCCGAGGTGATGGTCTCGGCGCCGGCGGTGGAGATCGTGTCGACGACCCGCGCGGGCCGGTACGACTCCGGGACCGGCACGAGTGATGCCACGGCGATTGTGTCCGGAGTGGTGGCGCTGGTCCGGGCGAAGTACCCGGGTCTTTCGGCGGCCGAGGTGGTGCATCGGATTACGGCCACGGCTACCGACAAGGGGAAGCCGGGGCGGGATGACGAGTTCGGGTTCGGGATCGTCAACCCCGTGGCGGCGCTCACGGCCGATGTACTGCCGGTCTCCGCCTCGCCGTCGCCCGCCGCGTTGGGTGCGTTGCCGGGGCCGGCGCACGACGGCGCGATCGACGTGGGGAGCAGGATGACGGCCGTCGCGGTCGCCGGGGGCATTGCTGTGGTGGTGTTCGCCGGGCTGGTGCTTTGGCGGCTGCGGCGACGCAGGTGAGGCCGGCACCGCCCAGCGGTTGACCGTTTTGTGTGTTCTGCAGGCTGGGGCGGTCGGGGTCGCTGCGGCGGAACCCGGGCCGGTACGGTCGCCGTATTCGGTGCGAATTGTGACGAGGGGGCGCGGTGGGTGAGCGGCTCCGATGGGCGTCTCTCGGTTCGGCCGCGGCGCGCCCAGGCCGTCGACCTCTACCGCCGGGCCGTTTGCGACAACGCCGATGACGCCGGCGGCCGCCGGGCGGGGCCGGCCGGGCTCGATGCCAGCGGGGCCTGCCGAGGCGGCCGGGCCGCGGGGTGCCGGCGGCGTGCCCGGGGGATACCGGGACCGGTCGTTCGAGGACTACGCGGCGCGCCGCCGGTCGAAGCGCGGGGACGGCGACGGCGATGAGGTGTGGCCGGTCGAGGAGGGCGTCGCCCCGGTGCTCGACGCCACCGCGGAGCGGCGCCACGATCCCGGGCCGGGTGTGTTGGGGATCGACCGTTGACCGCCGCGGTGCGGCGCTGGTGCGTCGGCCTGCTCGCGATCGTGCTCGTGCTGCTGGGGACGGCCCGGCCGGCGAGCGCGGACGCCGTTCGGGATCGGCAGTGGCACCTCGCGGCGCTCGGTATCGCCCAGGCGCAGCACATCAGCCAGGGCGAGGGCGTGGTGGTCGGCCTGCCCGACACGGGCGTGGACATCAAGCACGCCGAGCTGTCGGGCGCGGTGCTGCCCGGCAAGGGGTTCGGCGAGGGCAACGACAACGACGGTCGGGCCGACTATGTCGGGCACGGCACGTCGATGGCCGGGCTGATCGCCGGGAGGGGCCTGCCGAACGGGGGCGGGGCGCTCGGCATCGCCCCGAAGGCCATGATCCTGCCCATGAAGACGCTGAAGAGCGACGACGGGCTCGGCGTGCCGGCGCTGCTCGCGGCCGGCATCGACTGGGCGGTCGAACACTCCGCCAAGGTGATCTGCATCGCCGCGGTGACCGGCGAGGACGCGGCGGTGCGGTCCGCCGTCGAGCGGGCGCTTCGGGCGGACGTCGTCGTGGTCGCCGGCGTCGGGAACACGCCGGACAACACCACGGTCGGGTTCCCCGCACGGCTGCCGGGCGTGCTGGCGGTGGGCGGCAGCGATCGTGACGGCGGTCATGCGCCGATCTCCGCGACCGGGCCGGAGATGATGGTGGCGGCGCCGGCGGTGGACATCGTGTCGACGCGGCCGAACGGGCGGTACGCGGCGGCGTCCGGCACGAGTGATGCCACGGCGATTGTGTCCGGGGTGGTGGCGCTGGTTCGGGCGAAGTACCCCGGTCTTTCGGCGGCCGAGGTGGTGCATCGGATTACGGCCACGGCTACCGACAAGGGGAAGCCGGGGCGGGACGACGAGTTCGGGTTCGGGATCGTCAACCCCGTGGCGGCGCTCACCGCCGACGTGGCGCCCGCCTCGTCGTCCGCCGGGGTAGCCGAGGTGGCGGCGTCGCCCAGCGCGGCCGGGGTGAGCGCGGCGGGGGGTAGCAGCGCTGCCGTGGTGGTGGCCGGAGGGGTTGGGGTGGTGCTCGTCCTGGTGGCGGTCGGGGTGTGGGCGATCCGGCGGAGGGCGCGAGAGTGATCACCTCCGGCTGGTGTGTGGGGTTCACCCGGGGCGGGTAACGCCGCGAGAATGCGGGATTCGGTCTTGGACACGTTGGTGCCGCTCGGGATTGCGCTCGCGGCGGCGTTGGTGGCGCTGTTCGCGGTACACCTGGTGCACAAGGCGCTCATGGGGGCCGGGCGGGGGTCTCGGCTCATCCGGGACCTCGCGACCAGGGCGCATCGGCCGATGCAGTGGTTCGTCGTGCTCTGTGCCGTGTACTTCACCGTGCGGGCCAGCGCGAACGGGGTGTCGTGGCGGCACACATTTCTGCACGCCGATCAGCTGGTCATCATCGGGGTCGGGGCATGGCTCGCGGCGGCGTTGCTCGTGGTGGCGGAGGAGTGGGCGCTGTCGCGGTTTCGCACCGATGTGCCGGACAACCGTACGGCGCGGCGGGTGCACACGCAGGTGGTGATGATCCGGCGGGTCACGGTGGCCGTGGCGGCCGTGGTGGCCCTGGCCGTCATGCTCATGACGTTCCCGGGGGCGCGGCTGTTCGGGACCAGCGTGCTGGCCAGCGCGGGGTTCCTGGGGATCATCGCCGGTCTGGCGGCGCAGAGCGTGCTGCGGAACCTGTTCGCGGGGCTGCAGCTGGCGTTCTCCGACGCGGTGCGGCTCGGGGACGTGGTGATCGTGGAGAACGAGTGGGGGAGGGTGCAGGAGATCACCCTGTCGTACGTCGTCGTGCACGTCTGGGACGACCGCCGGCTGATCCTGCCGACCTCGTACTTCACCGAGAAGCCGTTCCAGAACTGGACGCGTACCGATTCGGCGCTGCTCGGGGCGGTCCTGTTCGACGTGGACTGGTGGCTGCCGGTGCCGGAGATGCGGGAGGAACTGCGGCGGGCGCTCGAGTCGACGGACCTGTGGGACGGGCGGGTCTCGGTGCTGCAGGTGGTGGAGGCGACCGGCCACGCGATGCAGCTGCGGGCCCTGGTCAGCGCCGACGACGCGCCGAAGCTGTGGGACCTGCGCTGCTTCGTGCGCGAGCACCTGGTGATGTGGCTGCGCGATGCGCACCCGGCGGCGCTGCCGCGCGTGCGGGGCGAGACGACCTCGGCGATGCCGCTGCACGCGACGCTCACCGGGCAGACGACCACCACCGACGGGGACTCCCGGGTCTTCAGTCACAGCGTGGACGGCCGGGCCCGGGCCGAGGCGTTCACCGGGCCCGAGCAATGATCCGGGCCGCCACCAGCGCGACGAGCAGCCCGGCCACGATCGGCAGCGTGGCCGGCATGAAGCCCGCGCCGATCACGAGCGCAGCGACCAGGTAGACCAGCCAGCCGCGCTCGCGGGGAAGATGCAGCAGTTGCAGGGATACGAGCAGCAGGGCGACCGGGATGGATACGGCCAGGGAGTGCGCGGACGATTCGAGCGCCACGGCCAGGCCGGCGCCGAGGGCGGCCACCGAGCCGAAGACGAAGAAGTGCCCGTAGCCCCACACGAATCCCCGCCGGTTGCTGGTCAGGCGGTGGTGGACGGGCTGTTCGAAGTACAACCACCAGAACGCGAACACGATGAGCAGTCCGCTGCCGGCCACCCACCACAGGCGGGCCGTGCCGAAGCCGCCCTGCACCGCCAGGGTGGTGGACAGGATGATCTCGCCGAGCACGATGATGAACAGCAGGCCGTAGCGCTCGGCGATGTGGTGCGGGTGCCACGGCGTCCGGCGGTGCCGCTCGGCCCACACCGGCACCGCGAGCTCGGCGGCGGCCATCACCGGGAACAGCGCGGTGTGCAGGTCGCCGTGGGCGAGGAGCAGCAGCCCCCAGCCGACCATGCAGGCGGTGACCCCGGCCGCCATCCGCACCGCCGTGCCGCGGCCCTCGGCGTTGGCGCGCGCGGCCCGCAGCCACTGCGTCGCCAGCCCGATGCGCATGATGACGTAACCGAGCGTGACCACGCCGAGCCGGCCGTCGAACGCGGCCGGCACCCCGGCGGCGAGGACCAGCACACCGGCGATCTGCAGCAGGGCGGTCAACCGGTACGGCACGTCGTCGGTGTCGTACGCGGAGGCGAACCAGGTGAAGTTCATCCATGCCCACCAGATGGCGAAGAACACCATGACGAACCCGGCGACGCCGTGCAGCACGTGGTCCTCGGCCACCGCGTGGTGCAGGCGCTGGCCCAGCTGGGCGATCGCGACCACGAAGCAGAGGTCGAACAGCAGCTCGAGCGGGGTTGCGACGCGGTGCGCCTCGCGGCTGTCGCGGGCCCGCATGGGCCGCCGCCACTGGGGGATCGTGGACATCGGACCAGTATCGGGCAACGCCCGGGTGACCGGCGTCTCAACTGATGGCGTGCGGCCGGGGCAGCGAATACGCGCCGTGGCCGAGGGGCTAGCCTCAGGGTGTGACTCGACGCGCCAAAATCGTCTGTACGCTCGGCCCAGCCACATCTTCGGCCGAGCGGCTCCGTGGCCTTGTCGACGCCGGTATGGACGTCGCGCGGCTCAACTTCAGCCACGGCAGCCACGAGGATCACGCCTCGGTGTACAACCTCGTTCGGGAGGCCTCCACCGCCGCGGGCCGCCCCGTGGGCATCCTGGCCGATCTTCAGGGCCCCAAGATCCGCCTCGGCCGCTTCGCCGACGGCCCGCACGAATGGCCGACCGGATACACCGCGGTCATCACCAGTGACGACATCATCGGCACCGCCGACCGGGTGTCGTGCACCTACAAGAAGCTGCCGCAGGAGGTCAAGCCCGGCGACCGGCTGCTCATCGACGACGGCAGGGTTGCCGTCGAGGTGACCAACGTCACTGGCAACGACATCACGGTCCTGGTGACCGAGGGCGGCACGGTCTCCAACAACAAGGGCGTCTCGCTCCCCAACGTCGCTGTGAGCGTGCCCGCCCTGTCCGAGAAGGACGCCGAGGACCTGCGCTTCGCGCTGCGCCTGGGCGCCGACTGGATCGCGCTGTCGTTCGTGCGCTCGCCCGACGACATCAAGCTGGTCCACGAGATCATGGCGGAAGAGGGCATCCGCCGCCCCGTCATCGCGAAGGTCGAGAAGCCCGAGGCGGTCGCCGCGCTCGAGGCCATCGTCAACGCGTTCGACGGCGTCATGGTCGCCCGCGGCGACCTGGGCGTGGAGATGCCGCTGGAGCAGGTGCCGCTGGTCCAGAAGCGCGCGGTGCAGCTGTGCCGCGAGCAGGCCAAGCCGGTCATCGTCGCCACCCAGATGCTCGACTCGATGATCGAGAACGCGCGGCCGACCCGCGCCGAGGCGTCCGACGTGGCCAACGCGGTCCTCGACGGCGCCGACGCCGTGATGCTGTCGGGTGAGACGAGTGTCGGGAAGTACCCCATCCTGACCGTCTCGACGATGGCCCGGATCGTCGCCACCACCGAGGGCGGCGCCCTCACCGTGCCGCGGCTGCAGCACGACCCCCGCACCAAGGGCGGCGCGCTCACCTCGGCGGCGTCCAACATCGCGCGCAACATCGGCGCGAAGGCCCTGGTCGCCTTCACCCAGACCGGCGACACCGTGCGCCGGCTCGCCCGCCTGCACTGCGAGCTGCCGCTGCTGGCGTTCACCCCCGAGCCCACGGTCCGCAACCAGCTCACCCTCAGCTGGGGCGTGCAGACCTTCGACGTGCCGTTCGTGGAGCACACGGACGAGATGTTCAAGCAGGTCGATCTCGCTCTCGTCGGCCTGCCGTGGCTGTCGCCCGGCGACGACGTGGTGATCGTGGCCGGCTCCCCGCCCGGCACCCCGGGCTCGACCAACACCCTGCGCGTCCACCAGCTGGGAGCACTGTCACAGGAGTGACGGCTTCCGGAGAGTGCGTTCCTGCGTAGATTTGTCCGTGTGACCGAACTGGTGAGCGGGCAGGCCGCGGTGGACGAGCTCGTCCGGCTCCTGGATCTCGAGGCGCTGGGGGACGACCGGTTCCTGGGCATCAGCCCGCCGGTCGGCCCCCAGCGCGTCTTCGGCGGGCAGGTCGCCGGCCAGGCCCTCGTCGCCGCCGCCCGCACGGTCGATCCGGACCGCCGGGTGCACTCGCTGCACGGCTACTTCGTGCGCCCGGGCGACCCCACCGTGCCGATCACCTACGCCGTGGAGAACATCCGCGACGGCCGTTCCTTCTCGGTGCGCCGCTCGGTCGCCGAGCAGCACGGCGAGGTGATCTTCTTCATGTCGGCCTCGTTCCACAGCGCCGAGGAGGGCCTGGACCACCACGAGCCGGCCCCGCTGGACGTGCCCCCGCCCGACGAGGTGCCGACGGCGAGCGAGCGGCTGGCGCAGTACCCGGAGCGGGCCGGCATCTGGGCGGTCGTCCCCCGCCCGATCGACGTGCGCTACGTCGGCGAGCCCGGCTGGGTCCGCCCCGGCGACCGCCCGGCCGAGGCCCGGCAGCGGGTGTGGATGCGCCTGGACGGCAAGCTCCCCGACGACCCGGTGCTGCACACCTGCGTGCTCACCTTCGCCTCCGACCTGACCCTGCTCGACTCGGTGCTCTCGGCCCACGGCGCCGTGTGGGGCCCGGGCGGCTTCGTCGGCGCCAGCCTCGACCACGCGATGTGGTTCCACCGCCCCTTCCGCGCCGACGAGTGGTTCCTCTACGACTGCGTGAGCCCGTCCGCCTCGGGTGCCCGCGGCCTGGCCACCGGTCGCATGTTCACGGTCGACGGCCGTCACATCGCCACGGCCGTGCAGGAAGGCCTGTTGCGGCGCGTGGGAAGATAGCGGCATGCGCCTTTCGGCCCGGGTTGACTACGCGCTGCGCGCCGTTGCGGAGCTGGCGGCGATCTCTGCCGACGGCAAGCTCGTGACCGCGGACCGCCTCGCTTCGGCCCAGCAGATCCCGCCCAAGTTCCTGGAGAGCATCCTGCTGCAGCTGCGCCGCGGCGGCGTGGTGGTCGCCCAGCGCGGCCCGGAGGGCGGCTACCGCCTGGCCCGCCCGGCCGGGGACATCTCCCTGGCCGAGATCATCCGGGTCATCGACGGCCCGCTCGCCAACGTCCGCGGCCAGCGCCCGGAGGAGCTCGGCTACCACGGCGCCGCCTCGTCGCTGCAGGACGTGTGGATCGCCCTGCGCGCCAGCGAGCGGCTCATCCTGGAGACCGTCACGATCGAGGACGTGGTGACGGGGGAGCTGCCGGAGCGGGTCCGCGACCTCGTGGCGGACCCTCGAGCCTGGGTTTAAGAGCTTTTTTGCTCCGGTCCGCGCAACCAGGGCTCCGTTGCTCCCGTCAGTGACCGGTCGGCCCTGGGGGCCTCCCTGCCAGCGCCGCCGTGCCAAGAACGCCCGACAACGTCGGGCGTCGGCGCGCCACGACCGATCGGAAATCTCGCTATTCTCCATCGGGTTAATAGGAGATAAGATCGGCACATGCTCGTCGTGCTCTCCGGGAACCCGCGCCCGCACTCGCGTACCCTCCATCTGGCCGAGGAGGTCGGCGCCGCGCTGGCCGAGCGCCTGGCCCAGCCGGTGCCGCACTCCATCGACGTCGCCGCCCTTGGCACCCGCCTCCTGCAGCCCGGCGACGGCGTCGTGCTCGACGCGATCGGCCGCCTGCAGCGGGCCAGCCTGCTGGTGGTGGCGACCCCGACGTACAAGGGGACCTACACCGGCGTCCTGAAGGTCCTGCTGGACCAGCTCCCAGCCGGTGGCCTGAAGGACGTCGCCGCCGTCACCGTCGTCACCGCCGGCGTGCGCCCCCAGGCCGAGGCCACCGAGCGGCACCTGCGGGAGCTGCTGGTCGAGCTCGGCGCCGTGCCGGTCCATCCGGGCCTCGCCGTGGTCGAGTCGGAGCTGGCCAACGCCGGCGCGGTCGCCGCCGAGTATGTCCGCACCATCGGCGACTCCTTCGCCGCTGCCGGCGTCGTGTAGGCCAGCGGCCGCGCAAGGTGCGGACAAATCCGCCAGCGTCGCGTAGGCCATCGGCCGCGCGAAATGCTGACGAACTCGATAAGTCGGGCGCTCCGCGCCGCGACTTATCGGACTTATAACCCGACAGGCGGAACATCCGAAAAATCCTGATGCCGCCAGGCATCGGGATTTTTCGGGCCAAACGCCCCGGGTCAGTACGCCCCGGTCAGTCGCCGATCGCGGCGGCGACCAGCGCGGACGCGCCGTCGCGCTCGCAGAGCTCGTTGAGGGACCGCGCGATGCTCACCAGCGCGTACGTCTGGGTCACCCGCAGCGTGCGGTCCATCTCGAGGTCGTCGGCCATGTCCAGCTCGGCGCGGATGCTGTGCAGGAAGCCCTCGGCCGCCTGCAGGTAGGGGTCGTGCGCTTTCGACATACCCCGAGGGTAGGCGGCCGCCGGCCGCCGGCGGCCCCGTTCCCCCGGATCGGGGGTCAGCGGGGCTGCCAGGCGGCGGGCGGACTGGTGAGCCGGCGGACGTGGGCCGGCATGCGTCCGCGCACCACGTCGGCGAGGCTCACCTCGTCGAGCACGTTGCGCACCGCGGCCCGCACGGCGACCCAGAGCTGCTGCAGGTGCTCGGCGGTCCCGGAGTACATGGCCTCCTCCGGCCGCACCCCGCGCACCTCCGCCAGCGGGCCGTCGACGGCGCGTAACACGTCGCCGACCATGATCTCCGAGGGCTGGCGGGTCAGCACGTACCCGCCGTCCACGCCGCGCTGGCCCCGCACCAGGCCGGCCCGGCGCAGGTCGCCGAGCACCGCCTCGAGGAACTTGCGCGGCATCTCCTGTTCATCGGCGAGGCCGGCGGCCGAGACCACCGCCGGATACGCGGCCGCCAGCCCCAGGGAGGCCCGAACCGCATAATCCCCACGCGCCGAGATGTGCATCGAAAGACTGCCTTTCCGGCCGGGGTTATGGCATAAGTTGTCCCGTACCAATGTAGGGTGCCCGCCCGCGGGTGATCGCCGGGGTAGCGTTGTCGGATTATGCGATCAGATGAGCCGCGGCGCGGCGCCGACCACAACGTGATGCGGGAAGTCAACCGTTCACTGGTGCTGGCGCTGGTCAAGGAGGGTGGCCCGGTGTCCCGGGCGAGCATCGCACGCTCCACCACGCTGGCCAAGCCGACAGTCTCGGCGATCGTGGACGAACTCATCGCCGACGGGCTGGTCCGCGAGATCGGCCCCGGCTCCACCGCGGTGAGCGGCGGCCGCCCCCCGATCCTGCTGGAGTTCAACGCCCGCTCCCAGCTCGTCGTCGGCGTGCACATCGGCGCGCGGCGCACCACGATCGCCATCGGCGACGCCGCGGGCGAGGAGGTGGCCCGCCGCGAGTTCCCCACGCCGCGGCCGGCCGGGCCGGAAGCGGTCCTGCGCCTCGTCGCCGACGAGGTGCGGGCCGCGATCGACGGCGCCGGCCTGCCGGGCGCGAAGATCGCGGCGGTCGGCGCCGTGCTGCCCGGGCTCACCGACTTCCACGCGGGGGTCTGCCTGCTCGCGCCCAACCTGGGCTGGCGCGACGTGCCGGTCCGGGACGTCCTCGCGGCCGAGCTGGGCGCGCCGGTGTACGTCCACAACGCCGGCCAGGCCGCCGCCGTCGCCGAGAACCTCGAGGGGGCGGGGGAGCGGGCCGGGGACCTGGCGCTGCTGTACGCCGGCACGGGCCTGTCCGCCGGCGTGCTCTCCGACGGCCGGGTCTTCCACGGTGTCGGCGGCACGGCCGGGGAGATCGGCCACAACGCCGTGCCCGGCATCGAGGAGCCCTGCAACTGCGGCAACGTCGGCTGCCTGGAGACGGTGGCGTCCGGCCCGGCGATCGTGCGGGCGGCCCAGCGCGCCCTGGCCGACGGCGAGCCCTCGGCGCTGGCCGAGCTCGACGGCTTCGACGCCCGGGACGTGGCGGCGGCCGCGCAGGCGGGGGACCGGGTGGCCGGCCGCGTGATCGCGGACGTCGGCGAGCACCTCGGGCTGGCGGCGTCGTGGCTCATCAACGCGTACAACCCGGCGCTCGTCGTCGTCGGAGGGGGCCTCGCCGCGATCGGGGACCTCCTGCTCGACCCGCTGCGGGCGGCCGCCGCCCGGCACTCCCTCGCGCCGGCGCTGCGCGGGGTGGAGATCCGCGCCTCGGTGCTCGGCCCCGACGCCGAGGTGCGCGGCGCGGTGCTGCTGGCGTTGCAGCACTCCGAGACGTACTACCGCGTGGTCTTCCGCGCCTGAGGTGAACCCCGCGATGCCGGCCCAAGATCCCTGCGTACCGAGGTTAGTTCTTATCTTGAACAAACCTGGTCTCCGGGCGTAGCCTAGGGCCCACATTCGCCAACCCCCGCCCGCGAAGAGGTAGCTTCATGAACGATTACCAGCCCACCCGCGAGGACAAGTTCTCCTTCGGGCTGTGGACCGTCGGCTGGCAGGCCCAGGACGTGTTCGGCGGGCCGACGCGCGCGCCGCTGGACTCGGTCGAGGCCGTGCACCGGCTCTCCGACCTCGGCGCCGCCGCGGTGACGTTCCACGACGACGACCTGTTCCCGTTCGGCAGCGACGACGCGACCCGCGACAAGCTCATCGGGCGCTTCAAGGACGCGCTGGTCGAGACGGGCCTGCGGGTGGAGATGGTCACCACCAACCTGTTCAGCCACCCGATCTTCAAGGACGGCGGGCTCACCTCGAACGACCGCGCGGTCCGGCGGTTCGCGATCAAGAAGGTGCTGCGCAACATCGACCTCGCCGCCGAGCTCGGGGCGGAGACCTACGTGCTGTGGGGCGGGCGCGAGGGGGCCGAGTCCGGCGGGGCCAAGGACGTGGCCGCCGCGCTCGACCGCTACCGCGAGGGGCTCAACCTGCTCTGCGCCTACGTGCGCGACCAGGGGTACGACATCCGCTTCGCGCTCGAGCCGAAGCCCAACGAGCCCCGCGGCGACATCCTGCTCCCCACCATCGGCCACGCCCTCGCGCTCATCGCAACGCTCGACGAGCCCGACCGCGTCGGGCTGAACCCCGAGGTCGGGCACGAGGAGATGGCCGGGCTGAACTTCGCGCACGGCATCGCCCAGGCGCTGTGGCACGGCAAGCTGTTCCACATCGACCTCAACGGGCAGCACGGCCCGCGCTTCGACCAGGACCTGCGCTTCGGCGCCGGCAACCTCCGCGGCGCGTTCTGGACCGTCGACGTGCTCGAGAACGGCGGGTACACCGGCTACCGCCACTTCGACTACAAGCCGCCGCGCACCGAGGACTACGACGGGGTGTGGGAGACCGCCCGCGCCTGCATGCGCAACTACCTCATCCTGCGCGACCGGGTCCGCTCCTTCCGGGCCGACCCGCAGGTGGCCGAGGCGCTGGTGGCGGCCCGGGTCGAGGAGCTCTACGAGCCCACCCTCGCCGAGGGCGAGACCATCGAGTCGCTGCGCGCCGAGGAGTTCGACGTGGACAAGCTCGCCGCCCGCGGCGGCGCGTTCGAGGTCCTCGACCAGCTGGCCATGGAGCACCTGCTCGGGGTGCGCTCGTGACGCTTGTCGCCGGCGTGGACACCTCCACCCAGTCGACGAAGGTCATCGTGTGCGACGCGGACACGGGCGCGGTCCTGCGGGAGGGCCGCGCCGCCCACCCCGACGGCACCGAGGTCGCCCCCGAGCACTGGTGGCGCGCCCTGCAGGAGGCGATCTCCGGCGGGCTGCTCGACGGCGTGGCCGCGATCGGCGTCGGCGGCCAGCAGCACGGCATGGTCCTGCTGGACGAGGCCGGCGACGTGGTCCGCGACGCGCTGCTGTGGAACGACACCCGCTCCGCCGGCGCGGCCGACGACCTCGTCGGCGAGCTGCCCGGCGGCGCGGGCGGCTGGGCCGAGGCGGTCGGCCTCGTGCCGGTGGCCAGCTTCACCGTGACCAAGCTGCGCTGGGTGGCCCGGCACGAGCCCGACGTCGCCGCCCGGGCCGCGAGCGTCGTCCTGCCGCACGACTGGATCACCCACCGCCTCCGCGCGGACGCTGGCGACGGCCCGACCACGGACCGCGGCGACGCCTCCGGCACCGGGTACTGGTCGCCCGCGACGGGGCAGTACCGGCCCGACCTCGTGCGCCTGGCGTTCGGCCGGGACCTCGCGCTGCCCCGGGTCGCCGGGCCGGCCGAGGTCGTCGGGGAGACCGCGGGCGGCGCGCTGCTCGCCCCCGGCACGGGCGACAACATGGCGGCGGCGCTCGGCCTCGGCCTGCGCCCCGGGGACGTGGTGGTGTCGCTGGGCACGTCCGGCACGGTGTTCGGGGTCAGCGCGGCTCCCGTGGCCGACCCCGGCGGCACCGTGGCCGGCTTCGCCGACGCCACCGGCCGCCACCTGCCGCTCGTGTGCACGCTCAACGCCGCCCGGGTGCTCACCGCGGCCGCCGACCTGCTCGGCGTCCCGCTGTCCCGGCTGGACGAGCTGGCCCTGGCCGCCGAGCCGGGCGCGGGCGGGCTGACGCTGCTGCCCTACCTCGACGGGGAGCGGACCCCCAACCTCCCGGCCGCCCGCGGCCTGCTCAACGGCCTGACCCGCGCCAACGCCGGCCCGGCCAACCTGGCCCGCGCCGCCTACGAGGGCATGCTCTGCGGCCTGGCCGACGGGCTCGACGCGATCCGCGGGGCCGGCGTCCCGGTGCAGCGGGTCCTGCTCATCGGCGGCGCCGCGGCCTCGGCGGCGGTGCGGGCCATCGCGCCGGCGCTGCTCGGGATGCCGGTCACGGTGCCGGAGCCGGGGGAATACGTGGCGCTCGGCGCGGCCCGCCAGGCGGCGTGGGCGCTGCGAGGCACGCCGGAGGCCCCGGCCTGGTCACTCGCCGCGGCCGAGGTCACCGCCGCGCCGACCGAGGGCATCCGCAAGGTGTACTCCGAGGTGCGCGACCGCGCCCAGGCCCTCCTGCGGTGAGGTGACGTCCCGGGGCTCCGGCGCCGGGGCGTCCGTCAACGCACCCGGCGCCGGATTCCCGCGCACCGGCCCGTTCCCTCGTACGGCCCGATGCAGGATCACGTCTTCGCACCACCGAATCTGCGCCGCCCGGGTTGCCCGCCGCGGTACCGCTGCGGAGCGCGTCCGTTGCGAGCCGCGCACCCGCGCGCTCGTGCGTGTCAGTTGGGCCAGTCGCCCGTGAGGCGGCGCACGCCGGCCGCGCCGCCGCGGTCGATCGCGGCCTTCACCACGGCGAAGATGGCGCCCTGGAGCGCGGCCGCGGCCAGGACCTCGGCCCAGCCGTACTCGGTCGACGTCGCCTCCGGAGCCTCGTCCTCGCCGGCCAGGTGCCGCCAGACCTGCTTGAAGATGAACCCCGCCGCGATACCGCCCGCAATGCCGAAGGCGATGCGGAACGGCTTGTACATCAGGTTGCTCACGTGCAGTCCTCCAGCGGCGGCCGGTCAGTCGTTGCGGTGGTTGCGGTAGCCGACCAGGGCGGCCAGGATCAGCAGCGCCGAGCCGACCACCCACGGCGCCGGGCGCTCGCGGGCCGAGCGGACCAGGCGGCGCATGCCCTCCTCCAGACTCTGCCGCGGGTGGGTGCGCAGCTCGCGTCCCGCGTAGGCGGCGTTCACGGCCACTTGCTCGACCCCCTCGCGCATGCGCATCCTGGCGGCGGTGATCGAGGAGTGCACGGCCTCCTGGGCGCGGCCCTTCACGTCGGCCCTGGCGGCGAGCGCCTCCATGGTCTGGCCCAGGTCGGCGCGGGTGCGGGCGATCTCCGCCCGCAGCATCTCCGGGTCCACCGGCCGGTGACCGTCGTGTCCACTGTGGCCATTGAGATTCGGCATCTGATCCCCTGAACCGGCGCGACCGTGCGCGGATTCCGTGGCGGTCATCGGTGTCCCCCATGCTTCGCGGAGGTGGTGATGGTGTCGATGTCGGCCTTGACCCGGGCCACCGTCTCCTCCGGCACCGGCGACCCCGCCTTGCGGACCTGGCCCCGGCCGAGCACGGCGAGCAGTCCGGCCACGGCGAAGAGCACGACGCCGATGATGAGCGCGGACAGCCACACCGGCATCACGGTGGCCAGGCCGGCGATGGCCGCGGCGAGCAGGGCACCCACGCCGTACAGCGCGACCATGCCGGCGCCGCCGAACATGCCGACCCCGACGCCGGCCCGCTTGCCCTTCTGGGTCAGCTCGAGCTGGGCGAGCTTCAGCTCGTCGCGCACCAGCGTGGAGATCTGCTCGGAGGCGAGCCGCACGAGCTCTGCCGTGGACCGGTCATGCACGGGCGTCACCGGACTGGTGATCGGGTCCTGCACGCGCGGCGTGGTGGCCGGGCGGTTGTTCAGCGTGTACGGCATGGCTTCTCCTCTCGCCGCTTTTCCCTGATTCCCCGCCGTGGCCTGGGCTAACCCGTAACTCTCGCCCCACGCACCTCCTCCGGCGCATCGATCACAGCGCCCTCAGCCGGCGCGCTGTCCTGCCGGGCGCTGGCGGGTCCGCCCTCGGCTGGCGCGCTGTCCTCCCGGGCCCTGGCGGGCAGCAGGAAGCACAGGCCGCCGGCGAGCGCGAGCAACCCGAGCTCCAGCCACAGCACCCGCTCGAAGGAGCCGGTGAACGACGACGGGCCCACCCAGGAGAAGAACGCGGTGCCGAGCACGGCCACCCCGATCGCCCCGCCGATCTGCTGGGCCGCGGTCAGGGTGCCCGAGGCCGAGCCGACCTCGTGCTCGTCGACGGCCGCGAGGACGAGGTCGAAATACGGGGCCATGGAGGCGCCCATGCCGATGCCGAGCAGCAGCAGGGCCGGCACCAGGGGCCACGGCGTCGCCGGGCCGCCGGCCACGGCCAGGGTCGCCAGCAGGGTGCCGACGGAGAGGGCCACGACCCCGGTGCCGGCGACGAGCAGCCGCCGCCCGCCGAGGCGCCGGCCCAGCGCCTGGGCCGCGACCGCGCCCACCGCGGTGCCGAACGCCCACGGCGACTGGGCGAGACCGGCGCGCAGCGGGGTGTAGCCGAGGCCGGCCTGGAGGTACACGCTGAGCACGAGGGTCAGGCCCATCATCCCGGCGAACAGGATCAGCCCGACCAGCAGGCCCGCGTTGAAGCGCCGCTTGGCCAGCAGGGACGGCTCGACCAGGGGGCTGCGCCCGGCCCGCACCCGGCCCCGCTCGTAGCGCTGGAACGCCGCGAACGCCGGCAGCGAGGCCGCCATGGCCGCCCAGCACCACCACGGCCAGCCCAGCTCGTGCCCCTGCACCAGCGGGAAGACGAGCAGCAGCAGCGCGGCGCCGAGCAGCGCGGTGCCCGGCAGGTCGAGGCGCGGGGCGTCGCGCTCGGCGGGCTCCCGCGGCAGCACGAGGGCGGCGCCGGCCAGCGCGGCCAGGCCGACCGGCAGGTTGACCAGGAAGATCATCCGCCAGCCGGTGCCGAAGAGGTCGGCGTCGACGAGCACGCCGGCGAGGATCGGGCCGCAGACCGCCGACAGCCCCATCACCGGGCCGAACGCGCCGAACGCGGCGCCGAGCTTCTCGGGCGGGAAGGCGGCCTTGATCAGGCCCAGCCCCTGCGGGATCAGCACCGCGCCGAAGAGGCCCTGCAGGACCCGGGCGGCGACCAGCCAGGCCGGGCCGGGACTCACGGCGCACAGCAGCGACATGAGGGTGAAGCCGGCCGCGCCGACCAGGAACATCCGGCGGCGGCCGAAGACGTCGCCGAGGCGGCCGCCGGTGACGAGGCCGACGGCGAACGCGAGCGTGTAGCCGGCGGCGAGCCACTGCAGGAACGCGGTGCCGCCGCCGAGATCGGCGCGGATGGACGGGCCGGCGATGGCGATGATCGTGGCGTCGAGGAGGTCCATGACCTCGGCGGCGAGGACGACGGCGAGGACGGCCCAGGGCATCTGTTTCGAACGCTGTTCGTAAGGCACGAACACCGTTCTACGTGCGAACGGCGTTCGTGTCAAGTAGGATTGCCGGGTGCCGTCAGCCGCCATCCCCGCCCCACCGTGGCGGGCGCCGAAGAAGCCCCCGGCCGCCCGCCAGCCCCTGAGTGCCGGGGCGGTGCTGAGCACGGCCCTGCGCCTCGTCGACCGCGACGGCCTCGACGCGCTGAGCATGCGGCGCGTGGCCCAGGAGCTCGGCACCGGCGCCGCTTCGCTGTATGCGTACTTCGCCAACAAGGACGAGCTGCTCGAGCAGCTCCTCGACCGGGTCATCGGCGACATCCCGCTGCCGTCGGACGCCGCGCCCGACTGGATCGCCGAGGTCAAGCGCAGCTGCTACGCCAGCCGCGACGTCTTCTGCGCCCACCGCGACCTCGTCAAGGTCGCCCGCGGCAGCATCCCGATCGGCCCCAACTCGCTGCGCTACACCGAGGCGATGCTGGCCGTGCTGCGCGGGGCCGGCATCCCCGACCGCATCGCCGCCTGGGGCATGGACCAGCTGTCGATGGTCATCGTCGCCGACGCCGCCGAGTCGGCCGCGCACGCCGAGCGGGGCCACGGCGCCGAGGCCGACAGCGCGCCGTACCTCAACCAGATCCGCGACTACCTCGCCGCCCTGCCCATCGACGAGTTCCCCAACCTCGTGGCCATGGCCCCGGCGATGGTCGAGGGCAGCGGCGACGAGCGGTTCTCGTTCGCCATCGACCTCATGGTCGACGGGCTGGCCCGCCACGCCCGCACCGACCTGCGCGACTACGCGCACGACGGGGGTGCCGAGTGACCGCCATCGTCGGCCTCGTGCACCGGGGCACCGTCTACGTCGGCGGCGACAGCGCCGGGGCGTCCGGCTGGAGCCTCACCGTCCGCGCCGACAGCAAGGTCTTCCACAACAACGGATACCTCTTCGGCTTCACCACCTCCTTCCGGATGGGCCAGCTGATCCGGTACTCCCTGAAGCCCCCGAAGCCGGTCGGCGACCTGGACCGGTTCATGGCCACCAAGTTCATCGACGCCGTGCGCGAGTGCCTCAAGGCCGGCGGCTGGGCCCGCCGCGACAGCGAGCGCGAGGAGGGCGGCACCTTCCTGGTCGGGGTCAAGGGCCGGCTCTTCACGGTCCACGACGACTACCAGGTGGCCGAGGCCGCCGACGGGTATGCCGCGGTCGGCGTCGGCGACGAGATCGCCCTCGGCGCCCTCTTCGCCACCGCCCAGTCCCGCATGGCGCCGCAGCGGCGCGTCGAGACCGCCCTGCGCGCCGCCGAACGGTTCAGCGCCGGCGTCCGCGGCCCCTTCGTCTGCCTGTCCCAGCCGCCGGGAGTGAGCGCGGAATGACCTTCTCGATCGTCGGGCGCTGCGCCGACGGGCAGTCCCTCGGCGTCGCCGTGGCCAGCAAGTTCCTCGCCGTCGGGGCCGCCGTCCCGGCCGCCGAGGCCGCCGTCGGGGCGATCGCCACGCAGGCGTTGGCCAACCTGGCGTACCGTCCCCAGGGCCTCGCCCTGCTGCGCACCGGCACCGCCGCCGCCGACGTGGTGGCCGGCCTCCTCGCCGCCGACGCGGGCCGCGCCGGCCGCCAGCTCGGCGTGGTCGGCCCGACCGGCGACGGCGCCACCTACACGGGCGACGAGTGCTTCGACTGGGCCGGCGGCGTGTCCGGCGACGGCTACGCGATCCAGGGCAACATCCTGGCCGGCCCGGCCGTCGTCGCCGAGATGGAGCGGGCCTGGCTGGCCGGGCCCGGGCTGCCGCTGGCCCGCCGCCTGCACGCCGCCCTGGCCGCCGGGGACGCCGCGGGCGGGGACAGCCGCGGCCGGCAGAGCGCCGCGATCCTGGTCGTGCGCCCGGGCGCCGGATACGGCGGCCTGAGCGACGTCGAGGTCGACCTGCGCGTCGACGACGACCCGGACCCGGTGACCCGGATCGGGGCCTTGATAAGCCTCTGGGAGCTGTACTTCGGCAAGCCCGACCCCGCCACGCTGCTGCCCCTGGAGGGGGAGCTGGCCGACGAGGTGCGCGACCGGCTGGCCGCGCTCGGCCACGCCGACCTGGCCGCCTGGGCCGGCATCGAGAACCTCGAGGAGCGGCTCGTCGACGGCGCCATCGACCCGCTGGTGCTGGCCCGGCTGCGCGCGGCCGAGCCAAGGTAGCCCGCGCCCGTAAAGTCCGGTTTACGGATAAGTCGGGCACTCCGTGCCACGACTTATCCGACTTATACCCCGGCAGGTCATAAGTCCGAAATGTCGCGGCGCGCAGTGCCCGATATTTCGGGCAGAACGTCAGCAGTACGGCTATATCGCCTGTCAGGGTATAAATCCGATAAGTCGTGGCGCGCCAGCGCCCGACTTATCGGGATTCGGGCTTATCGCCCCCGGTGGGGAGCCGTCTCCGTGAGCGCTGCCAGCAGGGCGGTCAGCGGCGGGCGGCTCGCGGTCGTCGAGCGCACCGCTGCCGTGATGCGCCGCTGCAAAGGCTCGCGCAGCGGGTGCGCGGCCACCTCGTAGCGCGGATCCACGGCCAGCTCCGGCAGCAGCGTCACCGACAGGCCCGCCTCCACGTGGGCGAGGAGCGGACCGTACGAGGCGAAGAGCGCCCCGATGTCCGGCTCGAACCCCGCCCGCCGGCACGCCCGCGTGATGAGCGTGTGCGTCCACGTCCCGGGGCGCTCCGCCGACCACACTGCCCCGGCGTGGGACGCCAGGTCCACCGGGGCGCCGGACGGCGGGGCGGAGGCGGCGGTCACCAGCACGACCCGGTCCGTGGCCAGCGAGGTGTGCCGCACGTCCTCGTCGACCGGGGACGAGCCGTCGAAGAGGTCCGCGGTCACCACCACGTCGCAATCGCCGCGGCGCAGGGCCGGCAGGCTCTCCGACGGGTCCAGCTCCCGCACGTCGACCCGCAGGCCGGGGTGGCGGCGGCGCAGGAGCAGCGCGGCGGCCAGGACGAAGGTGTTGGCGGCGCTGGTGAAGGCGCCCACCGTGATCCGTCCGGCCGGGGCGCCGGCGTCGTCGAGCGCGGCCAGCTCGGCTCGCGCGGCGTCCATCTGGTCGAGGATCGCGCGGGCGTGCCGGGCCAGGGCCTCGCCCGCCCCGGTCAGGCGCAGGCGCCGCCCAGCGCGCTCGAACAGGCGGGCGCCGGCTTCCCGCTCCAGCACCGCGAGCTGCTGCGAGACCGTGGACGGGCTCAGGTGGGCGGCCCGGGCGACCGCGCGGACCGTGCCGAGCGTGGCCAGGTCGCCGAGCAGCTTGAGGCGCCAGGGGTCGAGCACTCGAGCACTGTACGGCAGAACCGGACAAGCTGTGCGGGAACGTGTGCTGGAGATGGACACTCCGCGCGCCCTACCGTCGGGGCATGACGGACTTCTGGAGCGACGTCGAGCGGCACGTGGTGCGCTACGGCGGGGCGTTCACGCCGGAGATCATCGCCCGGGCCGAGGGCAGCCACGTGATCACCGAGGACGGGCGGCGCATCCTCGACTTCACCTCGGGGCAGATGAGCGCCATCCTCGGCCACGCCCACCCGGAGATCGTGGCCACCGTGCGGCGCCAGGTGGCCGAGCTCGACCACGTGTTCAGCGGCATGCTGTCGCGGCCCGTGGTGGACCTGTCCCGGCGGCTGGCCGAGTCGCTGGGGGCGGCCCAGGCCGCGATCGACCCGGCGGCCGACCAGCTGGAGAAGGTGCTGCTGCTCACCACCGGCGCCGAGTCCAACGAGGCCGCGCTGCGCATGGCCAAGCTCGTCACCGGCGGCCACGAGATCGTGTCGTTCGCGCGGTCCTGGCACGGAATGACGCAGGCCGCGGCCGGGGCCACGTACAGCGCCGGGCGCCGCGGCTACGGCCCGGCCGCCCCCGGCAACTTCGCCATCCCGGTGCCCAATGCCTACCGGCCCGACTTCACCACCCCCGACGGGCGGCTGGACTGGCAGCGCCAGCTCGACCACGCGTTCGAGCTCTTCGACGCCCAGTCCGTCGGCGCGCCGGCCGCCTGCCTGGTGGAGCCGATCCTCAGCTCCGGCGGGGTGATCGAGCCGCCGATGGGGTACCTCGCCGCGCTGCGGCGCAAGTGCCGGGAGCGCGGCATGCTGCTCATCCTCGACGAGGCGCAGACCGGGCTGTGCCGCACCGGCACGTGGTACGCCTTCCAGCGCGACGGCGTGGTGCCCGACATCATCACGCTGTCCAAGACGCTGGGCGCCGGGCTGCCGCTCGCCGCCGTGGTCACCACCGCGGCGATCGAGCAGGCCGCGCACGAGCGCGGGTTCCTGTTCTACACCACGCACGTGAGCGACCCGCTGCCCGCCGCGGTCGGCAACACCGTGCTCGACATCCTCGAGCGGGACGGTCTCGACCAGCGCGCCGCCAAGCTCGGCGACCAGCTGCGGCGCGGGCTGCTCGAGCTGCGCGACCGGCACGACACGGTCGGCGACGTGCGCGGGCGCGGGCTGCTGCAGGGCCTCGAGCTCGTCGCCGGGGGAACCGACACGGACCGGCTCGGCGCCGAGGTGACCCGCCGCTGCCTGGAGCTCGGGCTGCACATGAACGTGGTGCAGCTGCCGGGCATGGGCGGGACGTTCCGCATCGCGCCGCCGCTGACCAGCAGCGAGGAGGAGATCGCGCGCGGGGTGGAGATCCTGGACCGGGCGATCACCGAGGCGAGCTAATCGAGGCCCGTGCGGACCGCGTACAGGGCGGCCTGGGTGCGGTCCTGCACGCCCAGCTTGGTCAGGATCGCGCTCACGTGGGTCTTCACGGTCTTCTCGGCCAGGCCCAGGGCGCGGGCGATCTCGCGGTTGGAGCGGCCCCGGGCGACCTCGGCCAGCACCTCGCGCTCCCGCGCGGTCAGGTGGGTGGCCTCGGGCGGCGGGCCGGCCTCGGCCAGCAGGCGGGCCACGTCCGGGTGCAGCAGGACGTGGCCGGCGTGCACGGCGCGGATGGCGGCGGCCAGCGCGGGTGGGTCGATGTCCTTGTACACGTAGCCGGGCGCGCCCGCGCGCACGGCCGGCAGGACGGCGGCCGGCTCGGTGAAGCTCGTGATGACGAGGACCCGCCCCGAGAAGCCCGGGAGGTCGCGCAGGTCGTGCAGGGCCGCGACGCCGTCGCCGCCCGGCATGCGCAGGTCCAGCAGGATGACGTCCGGGTCGGTGCGGCGGGCCTCGGCCACGCACGACGCGCTGTCCTGGGCCTCGCCGACCACCTCGATGTCGTCCTGCAGGTCCAGGAAGGTGCGCAGGCCTTGCCGTACCACGGGATGGTCATCGACGACGAGGACCCGGATCGGGTCAGGCACCCGGCACCTCCAGCGTGACGACGGTGCCCTCGCCCGGCGCCGAGCGGACCAGCAGGCGGCCGCCGACCGCGCGGGCGCGCTCGCGCATCGAGGCCAGGCCGAGCCGGGGCTGCGCGGGCGCGGCGCCCCGCACGTCGAAGCCCCGCCCGTCGTCGGCCACCGTCAGGACCACGCCCGGGCCGGCGCGGCGCAGCTCCACCGCGACCCGCGCGGCGCCCGCGTGCCGCAGCGCGTTGTGCAGGGCCTCCTGGGCGATCCGGTACGCCGCCTCCTCGCGCGCGGCGGGCAGCCGCGGCACGGCGTCGGCGGCGAACGAGACCTTCGCGTCGTGCACCCGGTCCAGCAGGTCGGCCTGGCGCTGCAGCGCGGCCGGCAGCCCGTCGCCGGCCAGGTCGACCGGGCGCAGGCCGTCCACGATGGACCTGAGCTCGGCCGTGGCCTCCGCGGCCAGGCGGCGCACGATGTCCAGCTCGGCGGCGGCGCGGGCCGGGTCGCGGGTCACCAGGGCGGCGGCCGCCTCCGCGGTCAGGCGCAGGCTGAAGAGCTTCTGCGTCACCGCGTCGTGCAGCTCGCGGGCGATGCGCTGGCGTTCCTCCACGATGGACAGTTCCCGGCCGCGCTCGTAGAGGCGGGCGTTGACGATGGCGATCGCGGCGTGCGTGGCCAGCAGCTTGAGCAGCTCCTGGTCGTCGGCGTCGAACCCGCCGCCGGCGATCTTGTTGGCCAGGAAGATCTCGCCCAGGATCTCGGTGCCGTCGATGATCGGCATGCCGAGGAAGTCCACCATCTCCGGGTGGGTGGCCGGCCAGCCCTCGAACCGCGGGTGGGTGCGGATGTCGGCCGAGCGCACCGGGGCCGGGTCGCGCAGCATCGCGCCCAGCAGGCCGTGCTGGCGCGGGATCGGGCCGATCGTGCGCCACTGCTCGGCGGTGAGGCCGTCGGCCAGGAACTCGCGGAACGAGCCGCTGCTGTCGGGGATGCCCAGCGCCGCGTACTGGGCGCCGAGCAGCCGCCGCGCCGCCGAGACGATGGTCTGCAGGACCTCGCGCACCGAGAGGTGGGCGGTGACGGCCAGCACCGCCGCGCTCACCTCGCGCAGCTCCTCGCGATCGCAGCCGGCCACGCTTTCCACGGTACCGATGCCGGCTTTCGGTTTTGAAGGACTTAGGACCAAGGACCTAGGCGCCGCCCCGTCCGCGGCCCGATGGCATGCGCCCGGCGGCTCCATAGCGTCGGGAGTATGGAACGCAACAGCACCGCCATCGTCACCGGCGTCTCGCGCGGGCTCGGGCGGGCCGTCGCCGAGGCGCTCGCGGCCGAGGGCTGGACCGTGGTCGGCGACGGGCGCACGCTCACCGGCGAACCGCACGACGGGCTGATCCCCGTGCCCGGGGACGTCACCGACTCGTGGCACCGCGTGCTGCTTGTCGAGACCGCGCTGGAGACCGGGCGGCTCGACCTGCTCGTCAACAACGCCGGCATCCTCGGGCCGAGCCCGCGGCCGGCGCTGGCCGACTACCCGCCCGGCGCGCTGCGCGACGTGCTCGAGGTCAACCTCCTCGCCCCGCTCGCCCTGACCCAGCTGGCGCTGCCGGCCCTGCGCGAGCACGGCGGCGCGGTCGTCAACGTCAGCTCCGACGCCGCCGTCGCCGCCTACCCGGGCTGGGGCGGCTACGGCGCGGCGAAGGCGGCCGTGGAGCAGTGCAGCAACGTGCTCGCGGCCGAGGAGCCGAAGGTGCGGGTCTGGTGGGTCGACCCCGGCGACCTGCGCACCCGGATGCACGAGGAGGCGTTCCCCGGCGAGGACATCAGCGACCGGCCGCTGCCCGAGACGGTCACCCCGGCGCTGCTCGACCTGCTGCGGCGGCGACCGGAGTCGGGCCGGGTGCGGCTGTGACGGCCGCGGTCGACTTCGAGCTGCCGGCCCGGCTCGAGGCCCACGAGCCGCCGGAGGCGCGCGGGCTGGCCCGGGACGAGGTGCGGCTGCTCGCCGGCCGCCCGTCGGGGGTGTCGCACCACCGCTTCGCCGAGCTGCCCGCGCTGCTGCGGGCCGGGGACGTGCTGGTGGTCAACACCTCCGGGACGCTGGCGGCGGCGGTCGGCGTCGTGGGCGTACCGATGCGGCTGCACTTCTCGACGCGGCTGGCCGACGGGCGGTGGGCGGTCGAGGTGCGCGGCCGGGACCTGCGGCCGCTGCCGGGGCGGGCCGGGGAGCTGCGGCTGCCCGGCGGGGCGAGCGTGACGCTGGAGGAGCCCTACACGCGGGGGCGCCTGTGGTCGGCCACCGTGCGCGCGCCGCTGCCCGTTCCCGACTATCTGCGGCGGTACGGCCACCCGATCCGCTACCCGTACGTGCGCCGCGAGTGGCCGCTGTCGGCGTACCAGACGGTGTTCGCGACCGTGCCCGGCAGCGCCGAGATGCCCAGCGCGGCCCGCCCGTTCAGCGAGCGGGTGGTCACCCGGCTCGTCGCGGCCGGCGTGCAGTTCGCCCCGCTGCTGCTGCACACCGGGGTGGCCTCGCCGGAGGCGCACGAGCGGCCGTACCCGGAGTGGTTCTCGGTCCCGGCCGCGACCGCGCGCGTGGTCAACGACGCCCGGGCGGCCGGCGGGCGGGTCGTCGCGGTGGGCACGACGGCGGTGCGGGCGCTGGAGAGCGCCGTCACGGACGGGACCGTCACGGCCCGCGAGGGCTTCACCGACCTGGTGATCACCCCATCCCGGGGCGTACGCGTCGTCGACGGCCTGCTGACCGGCTTCCACGAGCCGTGGGCGTCGCACCTCGACCTGCTGGCCGCGGTCGCCGACCCCTCGACGCTGCGCGAGTGCTACGCCGAGGCGCTGCGCCACGGCTACCTGTGGCACGAGTTCGGCGACGTCAATCTCCTGCTGCGCTAGGGGCTGTTTCATGACTGGGGTGGGAGCGAGGCGGAGTCCAGATTTCGTCTGGTGGTGGCCCGCGGGAGCCAGGCTACCGGTGTTGTAACCGGGCTTCCGCGGGACGCCGCCAGACGGAATCTGGGCCCGCCGCAGCCCCGCCGCAGTCATGAAACAGCCCCTAAACGTCGTGCGTCTCCGCGCGGGCGATCTCGGTGAAGGCCAGCTCCAGGTAGCGGGCGAAGGGCCGCTGCCGCAACAGGTCCGCGATGAGCAGCGGGGCGTTGCGGGCCAGCGCGACCGGTGTCAGCGGCGACTCCTCGTCCGTCTGGATGCCCAGCGCCCCGACCAGCAGGGTCACCATCACCTGCGGGTCGACGTCCTGCCAGGCCGCGGCCGCGCGCACGGCGTGCTCCAGCGCGGCCCGCACGTCGTCGCCGTCCAGGCCGTCCGGGTGGTCCTCCTCCAGCAGGGTGCGCACCACGGCGCCCAGCACCCGGCCGGTCTGCTCCGGGTCGAGGGCGGCCAGGCGCTCGGCCGCGGGCGGGAACGCCTCCGCGTCCTGGGCCGTCGCGGCGGTCACGGCGTCGGTGGCGGCGACGGCGATCGCGCGGGCGGCGGGCGGCAGGTGGCGCCAGGCGGTGGTCATCCACCGAACATAGGGCATTGGCCGGGACCGGTTGCGGCGCGCGGCGGGCGGATTGAGTCGCGCACGATTTAATCGTGCGCTACGGTTGGCGGGTGGACGTCACCCCGCTCGACCGGCAGGTCTGCTTCGCGCTCTACACCGCCACCCGGGCGGTCACCGGGCGCTACCGGCCGCTGCTCGACGCGCTCGGCCTCACCTACCCGCAGTACCTCGTGCTACTCGCGCTGTGGGAGCGCGACGAGCGGACCGTCAAGGACCTCGGCGCGGCGCTGCGGCTGGACTCCAGCACGCTGTCGCCGCTGCTCAAGCGCCTCGAGGCGGCCGGCCTCGTGGCGCGGGAGCGGCGGGCCGACGACGAGCGCTGCGTGACGATCCGGCTCACGGCCCGGGGCGAGGCGCTGCGCGGGCGGGCGGCCGAGGTCCCGGCCCGCCTGATCTGCGACGGCGGGCTCGACGCCGGCGAGATGGCGGAGCTCCGCGACACCCTCGTGCGGCTCACGGCCGCACTCCAGCGACAGGGAGAAATCGATGCAGGTCCTGTATACGGCTGAGGTCACCGCGACCGGCGACGGGCGCAACGGCCACGTCGCCAGCTCCGACGGACTCGTTGACTTCGACGTGGCGACGCCCAAGGAGATGGGCGGCGCGGGCGGCGCCACCAACCCGGAGCAGCTCTTCGCGGCCGGCTTCGCCGCCTGCTACCACAGCGCCCTGCGCGTCGTGGCCCGCCGGGCCGGCGCCTCGGTCGAGGGCTCCCGGGTCGACGCCCGGGTCGGCATCGGGCCGAACGGCGCGGGCGGCTACGGCCTGGAGGTCTGGCTCACGGTGAGCCTGCCGGAGCTGGAGCCCGGCGCGGCCCAGCAGCTCGCCGATGCCGCGCACCAGGTGTGCCCGTATTCCAACGCCACCCGCGGCAACATCGACGTGCACATCGAGGTCGCGAAGTGAGCGAGGTGAACCGGGTCTGGTATCTCGCCGCCCGCCCGACCGGCTTCCCGTCTGCGTCGGACTTCGAGCTGCGCGAGGAGGCGGTACCGCAGCCGGGCCCCGGCCAGGTCGTGGTCCGCAACGACGTCATGTCCGTCGACCCGGCGATGCGCGGCCGGATGAACGACGTGCCCTCCTACGTGGCCCCGTTCCAGCTCGGCGCCCCGCTGGACGGCGGCGCGGTCGGCACCGTGGTGGCGTCGCGCAGCGACACGCTCAAGGTCGGCGACAGCGTGCTGCACGGCCTCGGCTGGCGGGAGTATGCGGTGCTCGACGCCGAGCACGCCCGCGTGGTGGACACCGCGGCCGCCCCGTCGTCGGCCTACCTCGGCGTGCTCGGCATGCCGGGCCTCACCGCCTACGCCGGGCTGCTCGACGTGGCCCGGATGCGCCCCGACGAGACGGTGTTCGTCTCCGGGGCGGCCGGTGCGGTCGGCTCCCTGGTCGGCCAGATCGCCCGGCTGCGCGGCGCGCGGCTGGTGATCGGCTCGGCCGGCTCGGCGGAGAAGGTCCGCTACCTCACCGAGGAGCTCGGCTTCGACGCCGCCTTCAACTATCGCGACGGCGACATCCGCGGCCAGCTCAAGCGCCTCGCCCCGGACGGCATCGACGTGTACTTCGACAACGTCGGCGGCGAGCAGCTGGAGGCGGCGCTGTTCCGGATGAACGTGCACGGGCGGGTCACGGTGTGCGGGGCGATCTCGCAATACAACACCCCGGACGCCACGGGCGTGCGCAACCTGGGCCTGCTCATCAGCAAGCGGGTGAACCTGTACGGCTTCCTGGTGCTCGACCACTGGTCGCGGCGGGAGGCGTTCACCGAGGAGATGACCGGCTGGCTGCGCGAGGACCGGGTGAAGGTGGCGGAGACGTTCGTCGACGGCATCGACCACGCGGTGGACGCGTTCGTGGGCATGCTGCGGGGGGCCAACCTCGGCAAGATGGTGGTCCGGCTCACCGGCGTGGCGTAGCGATCGGCAGGTGGAGCTGGAAGGCCACCTCGCTGTAGCGGATCGTGGGGGGCGTCAGCGCCTGCAGCTGGCGCTCCAGCACGACCTGCAGCTCGCGGGGCGGCGCCTCGGGGCGGGCCATGATGCGCACCTCCACGGGGCGGCTGGGGGCCAGCCGGAACTCCACCATGAGCTCCTCGGTGTGGTGGCGCACGCCGGCGAAGAGCCGGTCGACCACCCGCCTGGCCCGGTCCAGGAAGTCGGCCAGCTCCGCCGGGGTGGTCGCCTGGCGCAGCCGCTCCTCGCTGGTGAGCAGCACGATCCGGCCCGGGTCGCGCGGGGCGTCGGCGGCCGGGCGGGCCGAGCCCCGCAGGTCGCCGCCGGCCATGGTGGTGGCCGCCGGGACGCCGTTGAGCAGGTCCGGCGGCAGCGCGTTGACCGCGTCCGGGCCCGCCCGCAGCTCGGCGGCGGGCGGGTCGGTCGAGGCGGTCCGGAACGCGACCGCGCGCACGGCGCCGTCGGGCAGGCCGATCTCCACCGGGCGGCCGGCCTCCACCGCCTGCAGCAGCCGCGCGTGCATGGCCCCGGTGAGCAGGACCGCGAAGCCGTCCTCGACCTGACGCGAGGTCGGCGCCTGGCCGTTGCCGGAGCCGGGCGCGCCGGCCGCGCCGCGGACGATGAGCAGGAAGTTGCAGGCGAGCCGGGTGGCCCGCTCGCCGCCGGGCGCCACGATCGCGGCCGGGCCGGACTGGCCGGGCGCCCACACGTAGGTCTTCGGGGTGCCGGCGAGGCCCGGGAGGTACGCGCACGCCTCGGGCGCCTCCCGCATGGCGTCGGCCAGCGCGGGCAGGTCCTCGGCCGCGCACGACAGCTCCAGCCGGTCGCCGTCGTGCACCACGTGCAGGAACGGCAGGCTGTAGGCGGGCGCCCGGGACAGCATGGTGGCGGCGCGGAACTCGGCGTCGTCGAGCACCGCGGCGCGGCCGGGCCGGAACCACCACGGGTGCGGGTAATAGCGCTCCTGCGCGCCGAGCAGCGCGAGCACCCGCGCGTGGCCGAAGCGCTGCACCACCGCCGTCTCGCCGCCCAGCAGCGGCAGTGCGATGAGCGGCGGGCGGGGGAGGTCCACTGTGGATGGCAGGGCGGCCGGCGGGTCGGCGTAGACGAAGCCGGTGACCCGCGCGTCGACGTCGACGCCGGGGCGGCCGAAGACGCTCACGTCGCCGGCGTCGACCAGGCGGCCCTCGGCGGCGAAGCGGTGCACCGTGCGGGCCATGGTGAGCGGGTAGCCGGGCGCGGGCGCGCCGGTGCGGGCCACGGCGAAGACCATCTCGCGCTGGCCGTGCCGCTCGAGGCCGTCGGTGGTGTACAGCAGCGCGGGCAGCATCCCGCCGGCCGTGCGGATGCCACCCTCGTCGATGGCGACCGACAGCTCGCCGGGGATGAGGATCTCCCGGCTGACGGGTAACGCGGAGCCCACGGGGCCGATCATGCCATCCGCGCGCAATCTTCCCGCCGGCAGAAACTGGCGCCGAGCGGCGCGGGCAGCGACGATATGAGGATGCGCGTTGGTGTGATGCGTATGACGTCGGTACCGCCGCCCGATTACGTCGCTTTCGTCACCCGTCACCTCGAGCCGCTGCGCCGGGACGCGACGCGGGTGGTCGGCGGCGAGGACGACGCCGACCAGATCTATGCCGACGTGCTCACCGACGTCGCCACCCGCTGGCCCTGGCTGGAACTGCAGCGGACCCGGCTCGGCCAGGCGAGCGCGGCCGAGGACTTCCTCGGCCGGGTGTTCCGGCGGCGCTCGGAGCGCTTCTGGACCGAGGACCGGCAGGACGAGCGCGCCGACGACGACCTGCAGATCACCGTGACGCCCGAGCGGGAGGAGGCGCTCCCGGCCCGGCGCGTCTTCGTGAGCACCGCGGTGCGCCTGGCCCCGATGGTGGTGCCGCGCCGGCCCCGCTCCCGGTTCGTGGCCGACCCGATGGCGGAGGCCGCGATCGCGTGGTGGCACGCCTACGAGAGCATCCGCCGCCGCCGGTTCGTCTACGCCGGCCTCGTGGCCCTCGCGCTGCTGCTCGCGCTGGTGTACGTCTCACCCTCGCCCGAGATGTAGGCACGCCACGTGTAGCGATGCTACTCGTGGATTGCCGGAAAAGTTCCCGAACGTGGTCAACACCGCTTTTGCGCCCGGTGGCGGCCGTGCCCGGGTCCGCCAGGGCTAGAAACGAGGTGTGGAAACGACACTGTCGTACCTTGCGGAGGCGGCCACACCGGGCGATTTCGCCGCCGCCCGCACCCAGATGGCGCTGTCCCTCGGCTGGCACATCATCATCGCCAGCTTCGGCGTCGCCATGCCCGCCATCACCCTCTACATGGAGTGGCGCGGCCATCGCACCGGCGACGTCGAGTACCGGCTGCTGGCCCGCCGCTGGGCCCGCGCCATGGGCGTCCTCTTCGCCGTCGGCGCCGTCTCCGGCACCATCCTCAGCTTCGAGATGGGCCTGCTGTGGCCCGGCCTCATGGGCACCTACGGCCAGGTGATCGGCCTGCCGTTCACCCTCGAGGGGTTCGCCTTCTTCATCGAGGCGATCTTTCTCGGCATCTACCTCTACGGCTGGGACCGGCTGCCGGCCAAGGCTCACATGTGGTCGGCGGTGCCGATCCTGCTCGCCGGGCTCGTCGGCACCTTCTGCGTGGTCAGCGCCAACGCCTGGATGAACCAGCCGAAGGGCTTCGACCTCGTCGACGGGAAGATCACCGGGGTCGACCCGCTCGGCGCCATGTTCAACCCGGCCACCGGCCCCGAGTCGGTGCACATGCTGGTCGCCGCGTTCATGGTCACCGGCTTCTGCATGGCCTCGGTCTACGCCGTCGGCATGCTGCGCGGGCGCACCGACCGCTACCACCGCATCGGTTTCCTGGTGCCGTTCACCGTCGCCGCCGTCATGACCCCGGTGCAGGCCGGCGTCGGCGACTGGGCCGCCCACCACGTCGCCAACTACCAGCCGGTCAAGCTGGCCGCGATGGAGGGGCTGTATCCGACCCAGCGCGGGGCGCCGCTGCACCTCGGCGGGGTCGCGATCGACGGCGAGCTGCGCTACGCCATCGAGATCCCCAACGGCCTGTCGCTGCTGGCCCACTGGGACCCGAATGCCGAGATCCAGGGCCTGGACGCGGTGCCGGAGGACCAGCGGCCGCCGGTCAACATCGCGCACTGGTCGTTCCAGATCATGGTCGGGTCCGGCCTCGCGATGCTCGGCATGGCCGCCGTGTTCGGCGCGCTGTGGTGGCGGCGGCGGGCGTGGCTGACGAACAAGTGGTTCCTGCGCGCCGCCGCGCTGTGCGGCCCGGCCGCCGTGCTCGCCCTGGAGGCCGGCTGGACCACCACCGAGACCGGCCGCCAGCCGTGGGTCGTCTACGGCATCCTGCGCACCCACGACGCGGTGAACACCGCGCCCGGGCTGCGGACCGGCCTGGCCGTGCTCACCGTCGTCTACGCCCTGCTCACCGTGGCCACCGTCTTCGTCCTGCGCCGGCTGGCCCGCGACAAGCCGGTGCCGGTCGCGCCGCAGGAGAGCGACGTCGAGACCTTCCCGGTGCCGTGATGCGTGCCGCCGACGCCCTGCTGGGCGTGCTCTTCGCCGCCGTCACCGCCTACGCCCTCTTCGGCGGCGCCGACTTCGGCGCCGGGTTCTGGGACCTCTTCGCCGGCGGCGCCCGCACCGGCCTGCGCCGCCGCAAGCTCATCGAGCACGCGATCGGCCCCGTGTGGGAGGCCAACCACGTCTGGCTCATCTTCGCCGTCGTGCTGCTGTGGACCGGCTTCCCGGCCGTGTTCGCCGGGGTGGCGGCCACCATGTACATCCCGCTCACCCTCGCGGCGCTCGGCATCATCGGCCGCGGCGCCGGGTTCGCCTTCCGCAAGACCAGCGACACGCTGGCCCGGCAGCGGATCTTCGGCGCCCTGTTCGCGTTCTCCTCGGTGCTCACCCCGTTCTTCTTCGGCGCGGTGGCCGGCGGCATCGCCTCCGGGCGGGTGCCACCGTGGACGGCGGGCCGCGGGGACCTGCTCACCTCGTGGTGGAACCCGACCTCGGTGGCGACCGGGGCGCTGGCCGTGGCGGTGTGCGCCTACCTGGCCGCGGTGTTCCTGACGTTCGACGCGAAACGGGAAGACCCGGCACTGGTACCGCAGCTGCGCCGCCTCGCCCTGTGGGCCGGGGCCGCCACGGGGGTGCTGGCCGTGGCCGGGCTGTTCGTCGTGCGGCTGGACGCCGGATGGCTCGCCGACCGGCTCTCGCGGCCGGTGCCGGCCGCGCTCATCGCCGTCTCCGCCCTGGCCGGGCTCGCCTCGATCGGGCTGCTGGCCGCCGGGCGGTACGTGGCCGTGCGGGTCACCGGCGGGCTCGCGGCCGCCGCGGTGCTGTGGGGGTGGGCCGCCGCGCAGTACCCCTACCTGCTCCCGCCGGCCACGACGGTCGACGCGACGGCGGCCACCCCGGCCGTGATGCGCGCCACCCTGTGGGCCGTCCTGGCCGGTGTGGCGATTCTGGCACCGTCGCTGTGGTGGCTTTTCCGGCTGTTTCAGGCGCCGATGCGCGATTCGTCCGGTCCGGCGGCAGGCGGCGATCGTTGACGAATGCTGCTAGTGTCCGCCGCAGCATGGGAGACGTCCGGAGTATGAGACGCCTGAGCGCGGCGGTGGCGACCGCCGCGGCCGTCGGCGTCGGCGCGGTCGCCGGGGCCGCGCTCCTCGCCCCGCCCGCGTGGGCCGCCGAGGGCCTGAAGGTCACGATCGGCAACCCGGTCCTGCAGGGCAAGGTCGGCGACAAGGTCAACCTCGAGTTCGGGGTGACCAACGTGTCCGACAAGACCACGGTGCAGGCCATGGTGATCACCGTCCAGGTGCCGAACAACGCGGTCATCGAGCAGGCCCCGGACTCCTGCGAGCTGCGCGGCGGGCGCGCCGTCGTGTGCACCGACAAAGGGGACCTCGGGCCGCACAAGACGGCCAAGGGTCAGGTGACGATCACCATCCGGTCGCCCGGCAACGGGTCCGGCCGGGTGGGCGCCCGCGACGCCACCCACCAGGACGCCGCCGACTTCCAGATCCGCGCCGCGGGCGGTCCGTCCCCGAGCGCCAGCGGCAAGAAGCCGACCAAGCAGGCCAGCGCCGACCCCAGCCAGCAGCCCTCGCTGACCGACGAGACCCTCGCGCCGCCGCAGGCCGGCAACGGGGTGGTCGTGCAGAGCGACCAGCCGGCGGCCGCCAAGGGCGGCGGCGGCGACTCCGGCGGGCGCTCGGCCGGCTTCTGGATCGGCATCGGCGCGGTGGTGGCCGCGCTCGGGCTGGTCGGCAGCCTCTTCTACTTCCGGCGCCGCGACAAGCTCGAGCCCGACACCGGCATGCATCCCGCGGTGCCCGCCGCGGACGGCTTCCCCGGCTACCGGCCGCCGCCCCCGGCGCCGACCACCTACGGGACCCCGGCCACCTACGGGGCGCCCCCCGCCGGCGGGCCGACGCAGATCATCAACCCCAACGCCGGTGGCGTGCCGCCGGCCGGCGGTGACCAGACCGTGATGTTCCGGCGGCCCGAGGACCTCTGACGACCCGGTCGCGCGACCGCGATCAGGCGCGCGACCGCGATCAGGCGCGCGACCGCGATCAGGCGCGCGGCCGCGATCAGGCGCGCGGCCGCGATCAGGCGGGCAGCGCGTCCATCGCCCGGTAGATGCGCACGTCCGACACGGGGTAGGCGGTGCCGAGGGCCTGCGCGAAGAGGCCCACCCGCAGCTCCTCGATCATCCAGCGGATCTCGCGCAGCTGCGGGGACATCGTCATGGTCGAGAGCAGGTGGTCGTACTCCCGCTGCACCTCCTGCACCGTGAGCATCCGCTCGCGGTCGCGGCCCGTGTCGGTCGGCACCTTCTCCAGGCGCCGTTCGATGCCGCGCAGGTAGCGCTCCAGATCGGGCAGGCGCTGCCATCCGGTGTCGGTGACGAAGCCGCGGTACACCAGGCGGCCCAGCTGTCCCCGCATGTCGGTCAGCGCGGGCAGCAGGAGCGGGTTCTTGGTCCGGGCCAGGCGCTGCTCCACGTCGTAGGCGGCGGCCAGGATCTTGCGCACGCTCGTCACCACGTCCAGCGTCAGGTCGACCACGTCGGCGCGTACCTTGTCGCGCAGCGCGGCGAAGCCGGCCTCGTCCCAGGCCGGCCCGCCGGCGTCGGTCATGAGCTGGTCGACCGCGCAGGCCGCGCAGTCGTCGAGCAGGTCGACGGCGTTGCGGTGCGGGTTGCGGCTCAGCGCCAGCTTGTCGGCGTTGGACAGCCGGCCCTGCACGAACCGGGCCGCCGGCGGCAGCGTGAGCAGCAGCAGGCGGCGGGTGCCGGCCCACATCTCCAGCTGCTGGCGGGCCGGCAGGTCGAAGGCCTGCACCGCCACCGAGGCGCCCTCGTCGACCAGCGCCGGGTAGACCGTCAGCGTGTGCCCGGCGACGGTCCGCGAGAGCGTGCGCGGCAGGGTGCCGAACTCCCAGCGGGTCGCCCCCTTGCGGGTCACGTCCACGGCCGCCTCGGCGACCGTCGCGCGGACCTTCGGGGCCAGCTTCTCGCGCAGCCGGTGCAGGCTCTTGCCCTCGCCGAGCACCGCCCCGGCGTCGTCGACGATCCGGAACGTCATCTTCAGGTGCTCCGGGACCCGCGACCAGTCCCACTCCTCGCGGGGCACCGACACGCCCGTCATCCGGCGCAGCTGCAGCTCCAGCGCGTCGAGCAGGTCGCCGTCGCGCGGAGCCATCTCGGCCAGGGCGTCGCGGGCGGTGTCCGGGGCCGGCACGAAGTTGCGCCGCGTCGCCTTGGGCAGCGACTTGATCAGCGCGGTGACGAGGTCCTCGCGCAGGCCGGGCACCTGCCACCCGAAGTCGGCGTCGCGGAGCCGGCCCAGCAGCGGCAGGCCGACGTGCACGGTCACGCCGTCGGCGTCGGTCCCGGGCTCGAACTGGTACGTCAGCGCGAAGCGCTGGCCGTCCTGCTCCCAGGCGTCGGGGTACTGCTCCTGCCGTACCGCGTCGGCCGAGGCGTTGACGAGCATCGCCGGGTCGAAGGTGAGCAGGTCGGGCTGCTCCCGGCGGGTCTTCTTCCACCAGCTGTCGAAGTGCCGGCCGGACACCACCTCGTCGGGCAGCCGGCCGTCGTAGAAGGCGAACAGCGTCTCGTCGTCGACGAGCAGGTCGCGCCGGCGGGCCCGGGCCTCCAGCTCCTCGACCTCGTCGAGCAGGCGGCGGTTCTCGGCGAAGAACGCGTGCGTCGTCTCCCAGTCGCCCTCCACCAGCGCGTGGCGGATGAACAGCTCGCGGGAGAGCGCCGGGTCGATCCGGCCATAGTTGACCTTGCGGTTGGTGACGATCGGGACGCCGTACAGCGTCACCTTCTCCGACGCCATGACCGCGGCCTGCTTGCGCTCCCAGTGTGGCTCGCTGTACTGCCGCTTCACCAGGTGCTGGGCCAGCGGCTCGATCCACTCGGGCTCGATCTTCGCCGCCACCCGGGCCCACAGCCGCGACGTCTCGACCAGCTCGGCCGCCATCACCCAGCGCGGCGTCTTGCGGAACAGCGCCGAGCCCGGGAAGACGGCGAAGCGGGCGCTGCGGGCGCCGATGTACTCGTGCTTCTCCGCGTCCTTGAGTCCGATGTGCGACAGCAGGCCGGCCAGCAGGGAGACGTGGATCGGGTAGGGCGCGGCCGGCTCCTCGTTCGGCGTCACGTCCATCGACTTGAGCACCTGGCGCAGCTGGCTGTAGATGTCCTGCCACTCGCGCACGCGCAGGTAGTTGAGGTACTCGGCCCGGCACAGCTTGCGGAACTGGTTGCTGGAGAGCTCCTTCTGCCGCTCCTGCAGGTAGTTCCACAGGTTGAGCAGGCCGGTGAAGTCGGAGTCCTTGTCGGCGAAGCGGGCGTGCAGCTGCTGCGCCTGGGCCTGCTTGTCCGCCGGGCGCTCCCGGGGGTCCTGGATGGACAGCGCCGCGGTGATCACCATCACCTCGCGCACGCAGCCGTTGCGCTCGGCCTCGAGCACCATCCGGGCCAGGCGCGGGTCGACCGGCAGCTGGGCCAGGCGGCGGCCGAGGTCGGTCAGGCGCGGCCCGGCCTCGAGCGCGCCGAGCTCCTCGAGCAGCTGCACGCCGGCCGTCACGTTGCGCCGGTCCGGCGGGTCGATGAACGGGAACGCGCCCAGGTCGCCGAGGCCGAGCGAGATCATCTGCAGGATCACGGACGCGAGGTTGGTGCGCAGGATCTCCGGGTCGGTGAACTCCGGCCGGGCGTTGAAGTCGTCCTCGCTGTACAGCCGGATGCACACGCCGTCGGAGGTGCGCCCGCAGCGGCCCTTGCGCTGGTTGGCCGACGCCTGCGAGACGGGCTCGATCGGCAGGCGCTGGACCTTCAGGCGGTGGCTGTACCGCGAGATCCGGGCCGTGCCGGGGTCCACCACGTACTTGATGCCGGGCACGGTCAGCGAGGTCTCGGCGACGTTGGTGGCGAGCACCACCCGGCGCCCGGAGTGCGGCTGGAACACGCGGTGCTGCTCGGCGAAGGACAGCCGGGCGAACAGCGGCAGGATCTCGGTGTTCTTGAGGTCGAGGCGGGTCAGCGCGTCGGCCGCGTCGCGGATCTCCCGCTCGCCGGAGAGGAACACCAGCACGTCGCCCGGCCCCTCGGCCTGCAGCTCGATGACCGCGCTGCAGATGGCGTCGAACTGGTCGACCTCCTCGGCGCCCTCGTCCGCCGCCTCGATGGGCCGGTAGCGCACCTCCACCGGGTAGGTGCGCCCCGACACCTCCACGATGGGCGCGTCCCCGAAGTGCCGGGAGAACCGATCGGGGTCGATGGTGGCCGATGTGATGATGAGCTTGAGGTCGGGGCGGCGGGGGAGGAGCTGTTTGAGGTACCCCAGGATGAAGTCGATGTTGAGGCTGCGCTCGTGCGCCTCGTCGATGATCAGGGTGTCGTAGCGCCGCAGGAGCCGGTCCTGCTGGATCTCGGCCAGCAGGATGCCGTCCGTCATCACCTTGACCATCGTGGATTCGCTGGACTGGTCGGTGAAGCGGACCTTGAACCCGACCGTCCCGCCCAGCTCGCCGCCGAGCTCCTCGGCGACCCGCTCGGCGACCGTGCGGGCCGCGATGCGCCGCGGCTGCGTGTGCCCGATCTGGCCGGTCACGCCCCGGCCGAGCTCCAGGCAGATCTTCGGCAGCTGGGTCGTCTTGCCCGACCCGGTCTCGCCCGCGACGATCACCACCTGGTGGTCGCGGATCGTCTCGAGGATCTCGTCCTTGCGCTGGCTGACCGGCAGCTGCTCGGGATAGGTGATCGCGGGCAGGGCGGCGCGGCGGGCGGCCACCCGCCGCTCGGCCCGCTCCACGTCCGCCTTGATCGCCTCGGCGATCGCCTCGACGTGGCGGGACCGTTTCGCCCCGTCGATCCGCCGGCGCAGCCGGTGCTGATCCTGGGGCATCAGCCCGGCGAGGCGGGCGCGCAGCTCACTCAGGCTGGTCGGCGGGGAGACCTCAGACATAACGCTCGCAAGGATAGGCACGCGTCGCCGCGATTGCCCGATGATTTTCCCCGGCGCGGTGGTGGGCGGTTGATCGGACCGTCACTGCTGCCACTAACGTCACACCCCATGGCCACGGCCCCTCCCGTTGCGACCGCGCCCGCGCGTCCCCGGCCGCCCCGCAGTCTCCAGTTCGCCGACCCCGACGTGGACGACCTGCGCGACGACGGCGTGTACCGGGCGCTGGGCTTCTACGACCTCGCCCTCACCGGGCGCACCGCCAGGGCCGCCGAGTTCGCCCAGTGCCGCTTCAAGCGGGCCGACCTGACCGGCACCGCCCTGGCCGGCGTGATCCTCACCGACTGCCTGATCGAGCACTCCACCCTGGCCGACGTGCGCGCCGACCGGTCCGTGCTGCACCGCGTCACCATCCGCGACTCCCGCCTGACCGGCCTGCTGTGGCTGGACGGCACCCTGTACGACGTCACCGTGCGCAACTCTGACGCGGCGGACAGTGTCTTCCGGGCCGCGCAGCTGCAGAACGTGGCCTTCATCGGCACGTCTCTGACGGGCGCCGACTTCACGGACGCCGACCTGGCGGGGGCCACCTTCACCGGCTGCGACCTGACCGGCGCCCGCTTCGACGGGGCCTCGGCCGCCGGCGCCCGGTTCTCGGGCTGCACGCTGGACGGCATCGCCGGCGTCTCCGGCCTGGCGGGGGCGGTCGTGGGCGCCGCGGACCCGGCCGCCTTCGCGCAGGTCCTGACGGCGGCGCTGGGGATCGTCCTCGAGGTCTGAGGCCGCTGCCGGCTCAGCGGGGCCAGCCCAGGCCCGGGGCCACCCGGCTGACCGAGCGGCGGGCCGTCACCTCGATCTCGATCTTCATCCGCGGGTCGGACAGGCCGCACACCTGCATCGTCGCCGCGGGGCGCACGTCCTCGAGCCACCGGCGCAGCACCGGCCAGCAGGGCTCGAAGTCGTCGCCGTCGGGCAGCAGGTAGCGCACCCGGACGACGTCCGCGACCGAGGCGCCCGCCTCCCGCAGCGCCGCGTCGATGTTGCGCCAGCACTGCTCCGCCTGCTCGACCACGTCGCCGGAGATCGTCATCGCGGCGTAGTCGAACCCCGTCGTGCCCGACACGTGCACCCAGTCGCCGTCGAGGACCGCGCGGGAGTACCCGATCTCCCGCTCGAACGTCGACCCACTCGAAATCAGCCGCCGGTCACCCATGGCTCAGATGCTAGGGGCGTATCAACGTCTGTGTCATGGCGCCGACCGCCCGTCCCGCGGATGCGCGGCCCGCCCCCGCGCGCTGGCATGCTTGTCCGCATGGCGTCGACGGTGAACCGGCCCGAGGTGCGACCGACCCGGGAGGACCTCCTCGCCGCCGCCGGCCGCGTGCTGCCCGACGTCGTCGCGCCCGGCCTGGACGTGCTGCTGTGCGGCATCAACCCGGGCCTGTGGTCCGCGGCGACCGGCCACCACTTCGCCCGCCCCGGCAACCGCTTCTGGCCCGCCCTGCACCTGAGCGGTTTCACCCCGCGCCAGTTGCGCCCCGACGAGCAGGGGTTGCTGCCGGGGTACGGCCTGGGCATCACCAACCTCGCCGCCCGGGCGACGGCGCGGGCCGACGAGCTCACCCGGGACGAGCTGGCCGAGGGCGGGGCGATCCTGCGGGCCAAGGTGACCGGCCTCGCCCCGCGGTGGCTGGCCGTGCTGGGGGTGACGGCCTTCCGTACCGCCTTCGGCACCCAGCACGCCAAGGTCGGACCGCGGGAGGAGGCCTCGCTGGGCGCCACGCGGCTGTGGATCCTGCCCAACCCGTCGGGCCTGAACGCCCACTACCAGCTGGCCGACCTGGCCGAGGAGTTCGCCCGCCTGCGCGCGGCGATCGGGGCGGCGGCGTAATCCGTGCCGTTATATTTTCGGCGTGACGGACTCCTATCGCTGGCCTGCACAAGGTCCTAGCGACCTTCGCGACGGCTTGACGCCGAGGGATGTCATCGACGCGCTGCACGCGCCGGCCGCGCTGCGGATGGACAACCGCGTGCCGCCAGGAAGGCCGACGTTCCTCGCGGTCTGCGCACCGACCACCGCCGAACGGCGACTCGTCGTCGTGTGCACGCGAGACGGGGACGACGTGTGGACCATCGTCGGCGCGCGCGAGGCCGGCCTGAACGAGCGCCAGATGTGGAGGAAGCACACATCATGACCAGGAAGCGTGACGATCTGGCAGGTGTGCCGGCCGCCGAGGCGGCCGAATTCGCCCTCGGCAACGACCTCGGCGACCTGTTCGACAAGGCGGAGGTCGTTCGGGAACGACGCCCGGCCAAGACGGTGACGGCGCTGCGCCTCGATCTGGACATTCAGGCCGAGATCGAGGCCGCGGCCAGCGCGCGGGGGATCGGCTCGTCAACCCTGATGCAGATCATCGAGGAGTGGGTGGCCGCCCAGCGGGAGGCGCCGGCCCCGGACCAGCTCGGTGAACTGGTCCGTCATCTCGACGCGGCTCGTCGGGCCGCGGCCTCACTTGCTCGGAAAGCCGCCGCCTGACCTGCGCGCGAGGGCGCTCGGCTGCGTCAGTCGGGCAGTTCGGCGGGCGCCTCGAACCGGGACGCACGCTCCTGCAGCAGCCGGCCGAACACGCCGCTGGACCGTCCGCAGTCGGCGCAGACGAAGTTGTCGTCGAGCCGGGGGCCGCCGCAGTGGTCGCAGGTGCCGCGGTCGCGCGGGTCCTGGTACGCCCGCAGCGCCTCCGCCAGCGCCCGCACCACCGGCGCCCGCAGCGGCACCGTCTGGTCGCCGACCCGCACCTCGGCCACGTGCGCGCCGGGGAGGGGATCGAAGATGTCGATGCGCCCGGCGAACTCCCGTAGCGCGGCGGCAACCTGCTCGGACGGTGACGAAGCCATGGCCCGGACCCTACCGGCCACCGTCGCCGACGCACCCGGCTGCGGCTTTTGTCCGGATAAGTCGGGTGTCGCGCGCCCTGATCGTTGTCGGGGTCGCGAGGCCGCGAAGGTCAGCGGAAGCCGTTGCGGAAGCGGCGGAAGAAGCCGCCCTCCTGGGGCAGGGGCGGGGCCGGTGGTGGGGCGGTCGGGCGCTGCCGGGCGATCGGGCGGTCGTAGTCGGTCCGCGCGATCGCATCGACGACCTGGGCCTCGGTGAAGTGCTCCGAGCCCTCGATCATCGGGACGAAGCCGACCAGGATGCCGTCGCGCATGACCTGGGCCTCCAGGCCGGCGGTGCCGTCGGTGTCCCAGACCGCCATCCGGCCGTCGAAGAGGGCCACCCGCACGCCGAACTGCGACAGCCCGGCCTTGGCCATCTCCAGGTGCGCCGGCACGCCACGCTCGCGCAGCGCGTCGACGACCCTGCGCGCCTCGAACTCGTCCATCCCGAAACGTTAGCGCTCGCGGCTGTGAGCAGGCTGTATGCCGGGTCGGCGGCAGACCCGGGCGCGTGACGCGCGTCGCTTCCGCTGTCAGCTTGGCAGCAAAGGGGGAGTGCACGGACCGTCCGGGGCCATACGGTTCAGCTCTGTAACACCTCATGACGCAGCGAATTGGAGCTTCACCGATATGAGCGACGACTACACCTCCTTCAGCGCCGACCTCGACGGCGACGGGACCGACGACCCCGCCGCGATCTACACGCTCGACGACGGCAGCAACGTCCTCGTCGGCGACCTCGACCACGACGGTCAGGTCGACATCGCCGCCCTGGACAGCGACGGCGACGGCGTCTACGAGCAGGCGTACGACCCGGCCACCGGCATCACCACCGACCTCACCGGCGGCGGCACCGGCTACGAGCCCGACTACGGCAACGACGGCGCCGACTACGACGGGTCGGGCGGCAACCTCGACGGCGACGTGTCGGCGAGCGAGTCCGCGCCGACCGGCGGGTACTACGACGCCGCCGCGGTCTCCGACATGCTGGCGATGCAGCACGAGACCTCGATGGCCGTGATCAACAACATCTGACCGGGGCGAACGTACCGCCCGGCGCTCGCGTTCGCGGCGCCGGGCGGCCGGTATACATGATCCCGATGACATCGCTCAGCCCACTGCTCGTCGCCGACCTGGTCGGCATCGCGGTCTTCGCCGCGTCCGGGGCCACCGCCGGGGTGGCCAAGCGCCTGGACCTCTTCGGCCTGATCTTCGTCGGCTTCACGGCCGCGCTGGGCGGCGGCATCATGCGCGACGTCTTCATCAACGTCCAGCCCTTCGCGTTCGTGGACTGGCGGTACTCCACCGTCGCCGTCGTCACCGCGGCCGCCACGTTCTGGCTGCACCCGGCGGTCAACCGGCTGCGGTGGACGGTGCTCGTGCTCGACGCCGCGGGCCTCGGGCTCTTCGTGGTCACGGGCACCCTGAAGGCGCTGGATGCCGGCGTGCCACCCATCGGGTCCTGCATCATCGGCATGATCACCGGGATCGGCGGCGGGCTGGTCCGCGACCTGCTCACCGGCGAGATCCCCACGGTGCTGCGGCGCGAGATCTACGCCGTGGCCGGGCTGCTCGGCTGCGTGTCGGTGGTCGGGCTGGACGCCGCGCACCTGCAGCGGCCGGTGAGCATCGGGCTGGCCGCGACCCTCACGTTCGTCCTGCGCATGATCGCGATCCGCAGGAACTGGTCCGCGCCGACCGCTTCCTGAGGTACGCCTGGAAATTCCTGACACCAGATGGCAGGAATGCCGCGGAGGATGGTGCGCATGACCGGATTCGCGAGCCTCATCATGGTGAACATCGACTGCGCCGAGCCGCCCGTGCTGGCGAGCTTCTACGCCGAGGTCCTGGGCTGGGACGTGACCCACAGCCAGGCCGAGTACGCGATGATCGGCGACGGCACGACGTCCATCGGCTTCGGCCAGGTGCCCGGCTACGCGCCGCCGACCTGGCCCGAGGGGCCGACGCCGAAGCAGTTCCACCTCGACTTCTACGTGGAGGACCTGGTCGACGCCGAGGAGCGGGCGCTGAAGCTCGGGGCGTCGAAGCCGGAGTTCCAGCCGGGCGGGGAGCGGTACACGGTGCTGCTCGACCCGGCGGGGCACCCCTTCTGCGCCTGCCTGCGTTCCTGAGGGCCGGGCGCTGACGGGCCGGCGCGGCGGTGCCTTGGGCCGCGCCGGCCCGGCGTCGGTGTCCCGCGGTCGTTACTTCGTCAGGGTGGAGGACGAGACGGCCGGCGGGCGGGCGCCCAGGAAGAAGATGCCGGGCAGGCCGCTGGTCTCGAAGCCGGCGCTGGGGTTCCGGCGCAGCGTCGAGCCCTCGATCGACATGGTGCCGCTGCGGTCGTTGCTGACGAAGAAGACGGCGCCGCCGCCCTCGTTGGCCTTGTTCTGCTCGATCAGGGTGCCGGCCAGGCGGACGGTGAAGGCGTTGCCGTCGCAGTAGATGGCGCCGCCGCTGCCGCCGCCCGCGGTGCCCGCCTTGGCCGGGTTGGCGCCGTGGCCGACGGCCGAGTTGTACGACAAGACGCTGTTGAGCACCACCCAGGACACGCCGATGCTGCTCAGCGCGCCGCCGTTGGAGCAGACGCCGCCCTGCCCGGCCGCGCCGCCGAAGGTGCTGGCCACGATGTAGACGGGCTGGTTGCGGTACTGGCTGAGGACCCGCACGGCGGCGCCGCCGAGGTCCGCGCCGGACTCGTCGCAGCGGTTGCGCACGAAGCGGGAGTTGACCGCCTTGAAGCGGCCGCCGCGCACGAAGATCGCGCCGCCGCCACCGCCCTCGGTCGTGTCGCCGGTCGAGTTGCCGTCGGCGAAGACGATGTTCTGCACCGTCAGGGCCGGGGTCTCCTGGTCCTGGCAGTGGTCGGTGGACCACTCCAGCGCCTTGTCGCAGGTGTTCTGGTACAGGATGCGGCGCTTGCCCTCGCCGCTGAGTGTCACCTTGCCGCCGCCGTCGATGACGACCCGGGGCGAGCGGTTGCGGACCTTGGCCGTCTCCTTGACCACGATGGTCACCGGGTCCGGGCCGCAGTTGAACGTCACGATCCCGCCGGCCGCGACCGCCGACACGAACTTCTCCGAGGTGCAACTGGCCGGCGTGCCGTCCCCGACCACCCAGGTCGGCTTCGACGAGTCGGCGGGCCCGGCGTCGGCCGGCACCGTGGCGTGCCCGTCCGGGTTGCCGTTGGTGAACGGCTGGGGCTTCACGGCCGCGCCCGTGCCCGACGGGGCCGCGCCGAGGCCGTCCGAGTCGGCGTCGGAGGCCTTCACCGTGGTGCTCGCCTCGGGGACGTGATAGTTCGGATCGACCGGCACGGGCTCCGCCTCGCAGGCCGCGAGGGCGAGCGCCGCCGTGATCAGCACAATCCCGAACCGTCGTCGCATCGGGCGATGGTAGCCCCGGATCAGGGGGTTCGGCGGCCGGGGTTGAGCTCACCCTCCCAGTTCACCGCCCCGGCCTGCAACGTCACCGGCATGGGCGGCAGGGCCGATACGGTACGACCATGAGACCCCGCCTCGCCGAGCAGCTCGACCTGCGGCCGCACCCCGAAGGGGGCTGGTACCGCGAGACCTGGCGCTCGCCGGTCGCCTGCATCCCGGACGGCTACGACGGCCCGCGCAGCGCCGCCACCGCGATCTACTTCCTGCTCTGCCCCGGTGAGTCCTCCGCCTGGCACGTGGTGCGCTCCGACGAGCTGTGGTTCTGGCACTCGGGCGGCCCGCTGGCCCTGCGCCTGGGCGGCTCCGGCGACCGCCCCGGCCCGGGCCCGGAAGTGGTGCTCGGCGCCGACGTCGCCGCCGGCCAGCGCCCCCAGGTCCTCGTGCCCGGGGGCGTGTGGCAGTCGGCGTTCCCCGCCGGCGACGAGCCGGTGCTGGTCAGCTGCGTCGTGGCGCCCGGCTTCGACTTCGCGGACTTCCGATTGGCGACCGGCCCCGCCCACTGATCCGAACAGCGCACAATCCGAGGAATGCTCGCATATCCGACATGCGCATCACCCGACGATTCGCCGGGCGAAGCTGAAGGCATAGACGCCCGAGATCTTCACGCCGCCGCGCTGCGTCGAGGCGTGGACCATCCGGCCGTTGCCGATGTAGATGCCCACGTGGCCCGAGGTCGGGAAGACCAGGTCGCCGGGCCGCAGCTCGTCCCGGCCGACCGGGCGCCCCAGGTGGGCCAGGCCGCCGGTCGAGTGGGGCAGCGAGATGCCCATCAGGCGGTAGGCCGCGGAGACCAGGCCCGAGCAGTCGTACTCGTCCGGCCCCGACGAGCCGAACGCGTAGTGCTTGCCGACCTGGGCGAGCGCGAAGCCGACGACGTCGCCGTCGGCGTACGCCGGCACGAGCGGGGCCGGGGCGGCGGACCGCCGCTTGCCGGTGACCGGCGGGCGGCTCTTGGTGCTCGGGGCCTTCGGCGGCCGGTCGGCCCGCTGGCCGCGGGTCGCCGAGCGCGATGCCCGGTTGACCCCACCGCCCCGGCCTGGGGAGACGGCGGACTCTGTGACGGCCGGTGCGGGAGCGGCCGGAGGGGCGGACGGCGCCGGGATGGCCCGTTCGACGCCGGCCAACTCGGCCAGGCGATCGGGCAGGGCGTCAGCGGGGGCCGCGGCGCGAGGGGCCGGGGCCGGTTCCGGAGCGCTCGGGTGGCCGCTGATCAGGGCCCCGCCGAGGACGGTGCAGAGGATGGTGCAGGCGGTCGTGGCCGCGGCCAGGTGCTGGCGTATCCGGGTGCGGCGTAAGGCGTAGGTCGACAGTCTGGGCTCCCCGTTCGGCCCGGGGCACACCTGCGCTCCCCGCCGCGCCCCGCCGGCGGCGGTGCGCGGGCGAAGCCGGCCAAGTGCGGCGGCCGGCCCCGGGGACCCGGGCAAATGATCGTTGCCGAGAGCCAAGGTAAACCGGCCGCACCGATGCAGTCGGGAAATTTGCGCAAATTGCCAGGAATCGACCGGACCCTTTGCCGCCGTACCGGTGCGGGAAAGCGCGCGTCGATCAGCCCTTCGACGCCGGTGGTTCGGGGTCGGAAACGTCGGCGACGGTGGCGCCCAGGACGGCCAGGACGGCGTCGGCGGGTGCGGCCAGGGCGACGCCGTGGCGGCCGCCGCCCAGCGTGATCTCGCGGCCGCGGACGCGCTCGTCGGCGATGACCGGCCAGGCCGTGCTCGAGCCGAACGGGGTGATCGTGCCGCGCTCGAAGCCGGTCGCCGCCTTGGCCGTGGCCGCGTCCGGCATCGACATGCGGGTCACGCCGAGCAGGGCCCGCAGCTTCGGCCAGGAGATCACCCGGCCGCCGGGGACGAGCACGAAGCGGTAGTCGTCGTCGGCCAGCCGGACCACCAGCGTCTTGACCACGTCGGGGACGGCCACGCCGCGGACCTGCGCGGCCTCGGCCAGGCTGCGCACCGGGCCGTGCTCGACCACGCGGAAGGGCACGCCACTGGCCGTGATCGCCGCGATCGCCGGATTGTCGGACATGTCAGCCCACCAGGGGGCGTACGCGCTCGGCCACGAACCGCACGAAGCCCTCCGGGTCGGGGTCGTCGGCGGTGGGCTGCAGGATCACGCTCGTGGCGCCGGCCTCGGCCCAGCGGTGCACGGCGTCGGCGAAGGCGTGCTCGTCGCCGGCCACCGACACGTCCTTCGACGGGTCCGCGGAGCCCCACCGGGCGCGCTCCGCCGCGATCCGCTCGGCCGCCGCCGGGCCGGTCGCCGCGTGCAGGTACACCACGACCTCGTGCGGCCCGGTGCGGCCCGCGGCCGCGCGGCCCTCGCCGGCGAGCGCGACGGACCGCCGTACCGCCGCCGGGTCTGTGCCCCCGGTGAGCACCGTGCCGTCGCCGACCTCGCCGGACAGCCGCAGCGTCCGGTCGCCGGTCGCGCCCAGCAGGATCGGCACCGGCGCGGGCGGCGGCCAGTCCAGCGCGACGCCGTCGAGGCGCACGTAGCGGCCCTCGGTGGAGACCCGCTCGCCGCGCAGCAGCGCCCGCAGCGCTGTGGTGTACTCCCGCAGCAGCGTCAGCGGCGAGGCGACCCGCGCCCCGACCTGCCCCATCCAGTCCTGCACCCCGTGCCCGGCGGCGATCACGGCCCGGCCCGGGAAGAGCCGGACCAGCGTCGCGATCTCCATCGCGCTCAGCGCCACGTTGCGCAGCGGGACCGGCAGCAGCCCGACCCCGACCCGCAGCCGCTCGGTGTAGGCCAGGGCCGCCGCGGCGGTGGTCAGGCCGCCCTCCAGGAAGCAGTCCTCCCAGAGCCACAGCTCCTCGAGCCCGGCCGCGTCGGCGGCCCGCACGACGTCGCGCAGCCGCTCCGGCGGCAGCTGCGGCAGGAACACGGTACCCAGCGTGGTCATGCGTGCAGTCTGTCAGCAAGCCGTCGGTTCCCGGCCGTGGCACGGCTTGGAACGCCTCGAGGGCTATGACACATGAAACCTACGGCGGGCACGCCGTCGTCCTCGGCGGCAGCATGGCCGGCCTGCTCGCCGCGCGGGTCCTCACGGGGCACTTCGCGCAGGTCACGATCGTCGAGCGCGACGAGCTCACCGGCGAGTGGGCCGGCGATCCGCAGGCCGATCCGCGGGAGCGCGAGTTCCGCCGCGGCGTGCCCCAGGGCCGTCACGCCCACGGCCTGCTGGCCGCCGGGCTCAACGTCGTCGAGGAGCTCTTCCCGGGCGCGGCCGGGGAACTGGCCGCGGCCGGCGTGCCCAGCGGCGACGTGCTGCGCAACGTGCGCTTCTGCGCCGGCGGGCACCGGCTGCGCCAGGTGCCGATCGGCATGACCGCGCTGTCGTGCAGCCGGCCGTACCTCGAGAACTACCTCCGCTCGAAGGTGTTCGCGCTGCCCGGGGTGCGGGTGCGCGGCGGCACCGACGTCGTCGGGGTGGAGGCCGACGCGGGCCGGGCGCGGGTGACCGGGGCGCTCGTGCAGGGCCGCGGCGCGGGGCGGACCGAGGTGCTGCCCGCCGACCTGGTGCTCGACGCCACCGGCCGCGGCTCGCGGCCCCCGCGCTGGCTGGAGGAGCTCGGCTACGAGCGGCCGGAGGAGGAGCGGCTGCACGTCGACCTCGCCTACGTGTCGCGGCACTTCGAGGTCGACCCGGCGCTGCTGGACGGGGACATCGCGATCATCATCGGGCCGTCGGCGGCCGCGCCGCGCGGGGGCGCGGTCATGCTGCAGGAGGCCGGCCGGGCGGTGATCACGCTGTTCGGCATCCTCGGCGACCACGCGCCGCTGGACGACGCCGGGTGGCGGGCCTACTCGCGGCGGCTGCCGCTGCCGTACGTCGCCGACGTCATCGAGGCCTCGGTGCCGCTCGACGACGCGGTGAAGTTCCGGTACCCGGGCAGCACCCGGCACCGCTACGACCGGCTGCGGCGGTTCCCGAAGGGCTTCGTGGTGCTCGGCGACGCGATGTGCTCCTTCAACCCGATGTACGGCCAGGGCATGTCGGTCGCCGGCGTGGAGGCGCTGCGGCTGCGCGACCAGCTCGCTCTGGACGGCGTCGCGGGCTTCGACGCCCTGCGGTTCTTCCGGTCGGTACGCCCTGTGATCGACATCCCGTGGCGGATCGCCACCGGCGGCGACGCGGCGCTGCCCGGCGTCGACGGGCCGCGCGACCTGCCCACGCGCATGGTCAACCGGTACCTCGAGCGCCTCTACGCCATCGCCGCCCGCGACGAGGTCGTCTCCCTCGCGTTCAGCCGGGTGACGAACCTGCTCGACCCGCCCACCGCCCTGCTGCGCCCCGGGATCGCGGCGCGGGTACTGGCCGGGCGACGCTTGGCGGCCTCCTGAGATCCGCGCTCCGGCGCGGTGGGAGGTGTCTTCCACCACCGGCTTGCATGGTTATGCAATGCGTCGTATATGCTTCAACCGTGTCCAAGGTGCTGAACTCCCTGCCTGTCGGTGAACGCGTCGGGATTGCCTTCTCCGGCGGTCTCGACACCTCGGTGGCCGTCGCGTGGATGCGCGCCAAGGGCGCCACCCCGTGCACCTACACCGCCGACCTCGGCCAGTACGACGAGCCCGACATCGCGTCCGTGCCCGGGCGGGCGACCGCCTACGGGGCCGAGATCGCGCGGCTGGTCGACTGCCGGGCCAGCCTCGTCGAGGAGGGGCTCGCGGCCCTGGCCTGCGGCGCGTTCCACATCCGCTCCGGCGGGCGGGCCTACTTCAACACCACGCCGCTCGGGCGGGCGGTGGCCGGCACGCTGCTGGTGCGGGCCATGCTCGAGGACGACGTGCAGATCTGGGGCGACGGCTCGACGTTCAAGGGCAACGACATCGAGCGGTTCTACCGGTACGGGCTGCTGGCCAACCCCTCGCTGCGCATCTACAAGCCGTGGCTCGACGCCGACTTCGTCGGCGAGCTCGGCGGGCGCAAGGAGATGTCGGAGTGGCTGCTGGCGCACGACCTGCCCTACCGCGACAGCACCGAGAAGGCGTACTCGACCGACGCCAACATCTGGGGGGCCACGCACGAGGCCAAGCTGCTGGAGCACCTCGACACCGGCATCGAGATCGTCGACCCGATCATGGGCGTGCGGTTCTGGGACGCGGACGTCGACATCCAGCCCGAGGACGTGACCATCGGCTTCGCCCAGGGGCGGCCGGTGAGCATCAACGGCAAGCAGTTCGCGTCCGCCGTCGACCTGGTGCTGGAGGCCAACGCGATCGGCGGCCGGCACGGGCTGGGCATGTCCGACCAGATCGAGAACCGGATCATCGAGGCCAAGAGCCGCGGCATCTACGAGGCGCCGGGCATGGCGCTGCTGCACGCCGCCTACGAGCGGCTGATCAACGCGATCCACAACGAGGACACCGTCGCGGCGTACCACAACGAGGGGCGCAAGCTCGGCCGGCTGCTGTACGAGGGGCGCTGGCTCGACCCGCAGGCCCTCATGCTGCGCGAGGCGCTGCAGCGCTGGGTCGGCAGCGCGGTCACCGGCGAGGTCACGCTGCGGCTGCGCCGGGGCGAGGACTACTCGGTCCTCGACACCGCTGGCCCGGCCCTGTCCTACCACCCGGACAAGCTGTCGATGGAGCGCACCGAGGACGCCGCCTTCGGGCCGGTCGACCGCATCGGGCAGCTCACCATGCGCAACCTCGACATCGCCGACTCGCGGGCGAAGCTGGAGCAGTACGTCTCCCTGAACGTCATCGGCAGCCCGCACCCGATGCTCATCGGGGCGAACCAGACGCCCTCGGCCGACCTGCTGGGCGCCATGCCGGCCGGCGGGGCCGCGGCCATCGCCGCCCGCGGCAACGGGCAGGACGACGACGAGCTGCTCGACCTGGCCGCGCTGGAGGCGGGCACCGACTGAGACGGGTACTGAAGCGGGGTTGAGCCCCCGGTTGTTGCAAGATTGTCAAAATCTCACGGCGTGTCGTTTGCCCTGGCCGTCACTCGACGGTGGAATGCAACGCCATGACGGAGGCGCACGACCAAGGGCTCACCCTGCACCTGATCACCCACGTGCCGGCCCACGAGCCGCGCGAGGAAGATCCGCACTACCACCTGTTCGAGCAGGTCAAGGCCCGCATGAAGCGCCAGGGCCTGTGGCGCTGCGCGATCGGCGACAACTACTGCGGCGGCAGCGTCGAGCTGCACCACTCGCACATCGAGTTCTCTCAGGCCGGCGGGGTCGACCTGAAGAAGATCAACGAGCAGCTCGGCCTGCACCTCGACGGCGACGACGACTTCCAGGAGTGGATCGAGTCGCCGGGCAACCTCGAGCCGTTGTGCGCCGTGCACCACCGGACGCATTTCGGCGTACATGTGATCCCCGGCCCGCTGTGGGAACCGCTGCGCTACCGGGCCGCCGCCGTGAAGCCGGCCGCCGAGTTCGTCCCGGCCGACGAGGTCGAGGACACCGAGACGATCGTCAAGACCACCCGCAAGACCAGGGTCAGGACCCACCCGGCCAAGGACGGCGAGGTCGAGGTGGACAAGATCTCCGACGAGAAGACCAAGGTCAAGGTCGTCGCGGGCCACCACACGGTGGAGGAGCACGTCGAGCGCCGGCACACCGTGGACAAGGCGGAGGTGCCCCGCCAGCGCGCCCCGCACAAGCGCGGCCGGCCTCTTCGCCCGGATCTTCGGCCGCTGATTCCTGCGGCCCCGATGCCGCCGGGCGCGCACCGGCAGCACGGGACTGCGAGGCCACCCTCGCCCGCACCCCGCTGCTCGCCCTCAACCAGCTCGCGGTGCCGACCCTGCTGCGCCCCGATCCTGGTGGCGCCGCGGTGCGCGGTGCGCGGGTCCCGGTGCAACTCCTATCTGGCCGACCGCCAGATCGGGCGCGAGTCCGACGCGCGGCGAGGCCGCGAGCTGAGATCCCCGCGCGCGGGCGTTGAGGTTTTCGCAGGGTTCCGGCAGGTCCCCGGCAGCAGCATCTGCGGTGCCCACTGGTCGCGGTGGGTTTCGGGGGAACGCGGGCCGGCCTCGGCCGAGGCCGGCCCGCGTTGCGAGCCTTGGGGATGCCGATGTCGTTCGCCTTCACGTTGCTGGGGCAGATCGGCGTGCGGTACGGCGCGGTGGCCGTCGAGCTGCCCGTCGGTAAGCCGCAGTCGCTGCTCGCCGCCCTGTTGCTCAACGCCAACCGGCTGGTGCCGGTCGAGAGCCTCGTCGATGCGCTGTGGGACGAGGCGCCGCCGCGCTCGGCGGTGGCCAATGTCAGGACGTATGCGGTGCGGGTGCGCAGGCTGCTCGCGGACCCCGAGACCGCGGCCGGGTCGCGGCTGCTCGGGCGGGAGCGGGCGTACCGGATCGCGGTGCAGCCGGGCGAGCTCGACCTGGCCGAGTTCACCGAGCTGGCGGCCCAGGGGCGGGCCGCGCTGCGGGCCGGGGACGCGGCCCGGGCCACGGAGCGGCTCATCGCCGCGCTGGCCTGCTGGCGGGACGATCACGCGGGGGCGGGGCTGGTCCGGGCCGGGGCGCTCGGGCAGCGGCTCGCCGCGCTCGACGGCGAGCGGCTGCGCACCGCCGAGGACCTCGTCGACGCCCGGCTGGCGCTGAACCACCACGACGTGCTCATCGGGGAGTTGCGCCGCACGGTCGTCGAGCACCCGCTGCGGGAGCGCTCCTGGGGGCAGCTCATGCTCGCCCTGTACCGCGCCGGCGACGTCGCCGGCGCCCTGCACTGCTTCCTGGAGGCGCGGGCGGCGCTGTGCCGGGAGATGGGCGTCGAGCCGGGGCCGGAACTGCTGCGCCTGCACGCGGCGATGCTGGCCCGCGACCCCGCCCTCAACGAGACCTCGCCGGTCGTGGCGGCCGACGCCGCGCCGGCCCCTCCGCTGGTCATGCACCGGCCCCGGCCCGAGCCGCCGCGGCAGCTGCCGCCCGGGCCGGCCGTGCTGGTCGGGCGCGACCAGGCGGCGGGCGGCGTGCTGGCCGCGGTGGACGCCGGGGCCCGGATCGTCTGCGTCTACGGGCCGCCGGGCGCGGGCACCTCGGCGTTCGCCGCGCACGCCGCGCACCTGCTCGCCCCGCGGTACCCGGACGGGCAGCTGTTCGTGCAGCTCGGCCCGGCCACGGACACGGGGGCCGCGGCGGCGCACCTGCTGCACTCGCTCGGGGTGGCCGACGAGGCGGTGCCGCGGGGGCTGGCCGCCCGCACCGCCCGGCTGCGCACCGCGTTCGCCAGCCGCCGGGTGCTGCTGCTCGCCGACGGGGTCGACGACGTGACGCAGGTGCGCCCGCTGCTGCCGGCCGGGCAGGGGTGCCTCGCGGTGATCGCGGCGAGCCGGCCGCTGCCGACGCTCGACGGGGCGGTCCTGGTGCCGCTGCCGCCCCTGCCGCCGCGCGACGCGGTCGAGCTGCTGCGCCGTGCGCTGGGGCACGAGCGGGCGGAGTGCGAGGATCCGGCGGTACTGCGGGAGCTCGCCGAGCGCTGCGAAGGCCTCCCCATGGCGTTGCGGATCGTCGTGGCCCGGCTGCAGGGGCGCCCGGACCGCTCGATCGGCGCCTGCGCGGAGCGGCTGCGCGAGCCCTGCGGGCGCCTCGACGAGCTGCACGTGCACGACCTGTCGATCCGGGAAAGCCTCGCCACGCGCTGCGCCACGGTCAGTACGACCGCGATGGGGGCCCTGCGGACCCTCGTGCGGCTGCCGGGGCCGGTGACGCTGCCGCAGCTGGCCGTCGCCTCCGCGCTCGGCGCCGCCCGGGCCCGCGACGCGCTCGACGAGCTGCTCGACGCGCAGCTGGTCACCGGGGACGGCGCCGGCGGCCACCACGCCGCGCCGCTCGTGCGGCTGTTCGCGGCGGACGTGATCGATGCCGATGTATGAGATCACCCGGGTCGATGTATCGGCGCTGGATACGGTCCTGCCGTGAGCTACGTCGAGACCGCCTGCCGCTGCGTGCTGGGGATCGTCTTCGCGGTCTCGGCGCTGAGCAAGGTGCGCGGCCGCGCGGCCTGGAGCCGGTTCACGGCATCGGTTGCGGCCCTCGCCCCGGCGCCGCGGACCGCCACCCGGCCGCTCGCCGCGGCGGTCGTCGCCGCCGAGGGGGCGATCGTGCTCGCCCTCGCCGCCGGGCCGGTCGCGCCCGTGGGCTTCGCGATGGCGATCGGGCTGCTGGCCGCCTTCACGGCCGCGATCGTCCGGGCGTACCGCCGCGAGCGCCGCGTCCCGTGCGCCTGCTTCGGCTCGGGCCGCCCGGTCGGACCCCGGCACGTGGTGCGCAACGGCATCCTCGCGGCGGTCGGGCTGGCCGGCCTGGTCACCGCGGGCGGCGGCCCGATCCGCCCGGCCGGAGCGGGGATCGCGCTCGCGGCCGGCCTGCTCTGCGGGCTGCTGCTGATCACCTTCGACGACGTTGCCGACCTGTTCGAGTGAGGGGAACAACAATGTCCTACCTGATCGCGGTCGTGGTGCTGGTCGGCGTGGTCGGCCTGCTCAACCTCGTCCTGACGTACGGCGTCATCCGCCGCCTGCGCGAGCACACCGAGCTGCTGTCCGGCGGCGCGGCCGAGGCGCCCTGGCCGGCGCCCGGCACGGAGATCGGCGCGTTCGCGGCGACCACGACCGCGGGGCGGGACCTGCGCACCGCGGACCTGGCCGACGGCCTGCAGGTCGGCTTCTTCCGCACCGGCTGCGCGCCGTGCCAGGAGCGGATGCCGCAGTTCGCCGCGCGTGCGGAGGCGGCCGGCGACCCGGAGCGGTTCCTGGCCGTGCTGGCCGGCGACCCGCAGGAGCTGGCCGGGGAGATCGCCCGGCTGGCGCCGGTGGCCCAGGTCGTGCTCACCGGGCGTGACTCCGACGTGATCAAGGCCTTCGAGGTGACCGCCTTCCCGACGCTGGTGCTGGTCGGCCCCCAACCCCGCTGTGCGGGTCGTGGCCGTCGAACCGAACCCGGTCCGCGCCGCCGTCTGTACCGCCGACCACCAGGCCGCCGACCCCGCCGTGCAG
>NZ_JBFAZW010000057.1:0-71084 GCF_040682015.1 Dactylosporangium sp. NPDC051485 | reverse complement strand
ACCGTGAGCAGCCCGACCGCGGCCGCGCCGAGCTCGGCGTGGGCCACGCCGCAGGCGCCCAGCGTGGGCCAGGCGACCGCGGCGGCGAGCGCACCCCACAGGCAGCGGTGGGTGGCGGCCGTGGCGGCCCCCACCTCGGCCCCGACGTGGAGCACCTTGACCAGCTGCGCTTGCTTCGCCGTGCTCGCCGGGGAACTGGGACTCACAGGAGTCGCAGTTCCCGGGCGCGCTCGACGGCCTCCCGCCGGCGGCCGGCGTGCAGCTTGCGGTAGATGTTCTTCACGTGGGTCTTCACCGTGTTGACCGACACGTAGAGCGTGGAGGCGATCTCCAGGTTCGACATGGTGCCCTGCAGGTAGCGCAGCACCGTCAGCTCCCGCTCGGTCAGCGGCTCGACCAGGTTGCCCTCGCCGCCGCCGCGGGCCCCGCCGGCCAGCGGTGACGAGCCGGCGGCCAGCTCCGCGGCGAGCGGGTGGTAGACCGGCAGCAGCGGGGCGAAGTTGGCCAGCAGGTCGCGCACGGGGTGCCCGCCGACGAGGAACGGCCGCCGGAAGCTCTCCTCCTCGGCGATGTCCAGGGCCACCTCCAGGCCGCGCAGCACGCGGTTGCGGTCGCCCAGGGCCCGCCCGGCCAGGCTGGTGAGGATGGCCGCCTGCACGGTCCAGGCCAGCGAGGCCTCCGCCGACGGTGTGGCGAACTGCGCGGCGGTCGTCGCCGCCGCGGCCGCCTTGCCCTCGATGAGCGCAGCCGAGGCGTCCACGCACGCGGCCCAGCCCGGGAACACGTCCGGGTCGCCGCCGGTGGCCACCAGGCGCCGGGCCGCGCCGAGGTCGCCGCCGCTGATGCGCAGCTCGGCCTCGGTCAGCGCGAGGGCCCGGTCGACGGAGGGGGCCAGCGGGGCGCCGCCGAGCTCGCGGCGGGCGGTGTGCAGCACCTCGAGGGCGGAGGCGAGCCGGCCCGAGCCGTGGCGCAGCTTCGCTCGTACCGTCGCGATGGAAACGAGCAGGTCGGGGTCCCCGGCGGCGAGGTCGAGGGCCTCGTCGAGCAGCCGGTCGGCCTCCGCGATGCGGTCCCACTCGCCGTAGACGCCGGCCAGGGCCATGCGCACCCAGCCGAGGTCGGTGGCGTCGGTGATGCCGAAGCGGTCCGCGGTGACCAGCGCCTGCCGGCCGAGCCGGGCGGCGGCCCGCAGCCGGCCGCGCAGCGACTCCAGCACGGCGAGCTGGCTGGCCGCGCAGACCTGGGCCTGCGCCATGCCGGCCCGCTGGGCCAGCACCAGGGCGCCGTGCAGGGGGGCGCCGGCCGCGCCCAGCTCGCCGAGGCGGAGCCGGGCCTCGCCCTCGTCGAGCAGCGTCAACGCGCGGCTCTCGTCACTGGGCGTTGCATCGGTATTTGCCGATATTTCGGACATCTCGGAGATCATGCGGCGCGGGTCACCGGCCAGCCAGGCCTCGGCCGCGGTGAGCGCCTTGAACAGCGGCGCCGAGCGGTCCCCGCCGCAGCGGCGCAGGAAGTCGCGGGTGCCCTCCAGGTCGCCGACCCGCAGCCGCTCGGCCGCGAAGGCGAGCGGCAGGCGGGGGTCGGTGTTCTCCTCGGAGGCCGGCGCGTGCGGCGCGGCCTCGTGCGGCCGGTCGTAGCGGACCCCGCCGACGATGTCCGGCCAGTGCCGGTCGAGCGTCTCCACCGCGCCCGCCCAGTCCTCGGCCAGCAGCGCGTGGCGCATCGCCTCGGCCGGGATGCCGTAGGTGCCGTGCCAGGCGGCGGCCCGCCGGTGCAGCTCGCCGACCCGCTCCGGGCTGCGACGCAGCAGTTCGGCGTGCAGGGTGCGGGCGAAGAGCGGGTGGAAGCGGTACCAGCCGCCGGGGCCGGCGTTGCGGGTCAGGAACGCGTTGGAGCCCTTGAGCTCGGCCAGCACCCGGGCCCCGTCGTCGCGGCCGGTGATCGCCTCGACCAGGCCCGCGTTGAGCCGCGGGGCGATCGCCGCCTCCAGCAGCAGACGCCGGGTCTCGGCCGGCAGCGGGTCGATCACCTCGCCGGTGAGGAAGTCGCCGACCGCGGTGCTGAACGCGCCGCCGTCGTCGAGCACCCGCTCCGGCTCCGGGTGCCCGTGCATCGCCATCGCGGCGAGGCGGACGCCGGCCGGCCAGCCTTCGGTGATCGAGTGCAGTGCGTACAGCGTCGAGCTCGGCAGGACCACGTCGTGGGCGGCCAGCAGCTGCGCCGTCTCGGCGATGGTGAGCGACAGGTCGGCCGTGCGTACTTCGGTCAGCGAGCCGTTGACCCGCCAGCGGTACAACGGCAGTGAGGGATCCCGCCGGCAGGACAGCACCAGCCGCAGCCGGCCCATGCCGTGGCGCACCAGCGATTCCAGCTCGGCCAGCGCGTCGGGGTCGCTGATCTCGCGTACGTCGTCCACGACCACCACGTGCGGCTGCTGCAGCGAGTCCACCGCCCGCAGCAGGTCGTCGCCGTCGCTCTTCTCCGAGTGTGTCGACAGGGCGCCGAGCAGCTGCCCCGGCACGTCCGAGCCGTGCTCGGAGTGTGACGTCACCCAGCGCACCACCGGCACCTCGGCGCTGTCGCCGATACGGACCGCGCGGGCCCACGCGACCAGGGCGGCGGTCTTGCCCCAGCCGGCCGGCGCGGTCACCAGCGTCAGCGGCGAGCGCACCGCGGCGTCCAATTGGGCGACCACTCGCTCCCGCATCACGTACCCCGGCGGGAGATCCGGCACCGCCAATGACGGCGGTGCGAAACCTCGGCGATCCTGCTGTACCAACGCTTGTGACACCCGTGCCCCCCGAAATCGCTTTCCCGGCCTGGTTTTCGCTTCGTCTTTCATCCGGGTCAAACGTGACGAGCAAAGCACCGCCGCACGCTGCAGCGCCTCACCCTGGCTGGGTGGTCTACCAGCCTCCAGTGAGGCGCATTCCCTTACGTGCCAACGGTTCCATCGACACTATTGCACCGCCACGCGCGCCGCCGGAGGCTCACCCGCGGAGGATGAAGCGCGGTCACCATTCTCATCGGCAGCGTTCGCCTGTCGCCCGTCACGGGAACGGGCCGGGGAGGAGGGTGAGCCAGCATGAGCGCGGTTGTGGGCGAGATCGAACTGCGTCCCGAGAACGGCTTCGAGCTGAGCCTGCGGGGCTATCATCGCGCCCAGGTCGATCGGTACATCGCCACCTTGCAGATGCGCCTGACCACGGCGGAGACGGAGCTCGCCTCGGTCCGCTACCGGGAGCAGCAGCTCACGGGCCGGGTGGAGAGGCTCGGCGCTGAACTCAAGAAGTGCACGTGTGCCGACGAGTCCTCCAAGGTGGTGGGCGGGCGCATCCAGCGGATGATCGAGCTCGCCGAGGAGGAGGCGGGTGCGCTGCGCCTGCAGGCCCAGGAGGACCTCGACAAGGCCCGGGAGGCCGGCGAAGCGCTGCTGGCCGACGCCCGCAAGCACGCCGAGGACGCCATGCGGGAGTTCCAGACGACCCTGTCGAAGCGCCGCGCGGACGAGGCCCGCGCCGAGGCGAACCGGCGGGCCCAGTGGGACGCCCGCCGCCAGCGCCAGCGAGAGGCGGCCGAGAACCTCCTGGCCACCACGCGCTCGGTCGGCACCGACAGTGTGCAGGTGACCAGGCGTCTGCTCGACGCCCTGATCGCCGAGCACACCAAGCTGCTCGCCGAGGTCGAAATGGCCGAGAAGGAGATGGCCAACCTCTCGTCCGCATGATGTCGATCCGGCAGGTGCTTCACCCATGACGGGTGACGACGGATCATCCCGGCAGCAGACAGGATCTCTTATGTGACAAGGCAAACGACGGGTGGAACTGCGACGGTGACTGCTGCATCGTCCACAGTGGACACCCGGTCCCGCCAGCCGCGGGCGTCGCGTCGTCGGTGGTCCCCGGCGCGACGGACCCAGCTGGGCCGGTCGGTGAAAACCGTTGAGCAGGGGGTACTCAGCGGTCCAGGAGTCAGCGGTGAACATGGCCCGCGTCCTGAGCACCGGCCGGCCTTCAGCGAGGGCGGCGGGAGCCGATGGGTGGGCGGCTGATCCGGAGGAGGCCGCCCACCCATCGCAAGTCATTTCGCCCCTTTTATAGGCGTTGCGCTCCACTCACTCCGTGAAGCGTTCTGCTCCACCAGGACGGCGCTCGGCGCCGGCGCGCTCCCAGGCCCGCGCCGGCGCCATCCGCGCCGTTTTCTGCGATGGTGGAGTCCATGGCCTCGTCTTGGTGGCATCGCGTCCGGCACGCCCTGGCCCCGCACTCGCACGACGCCGCCGGCAAGGTGGACCCGGCGATGGAGGGCTCCCGCGAGGGCATCCGGGCGCTGTGGGTCTCCCTGGCCGTCCTCGGCCTCACCGCCGCCCTGCAGGCGCTGGTCGCGGCCTGGTCCGGCTCGGTCGCCCTGCTCGGCGACACCCTGCACAACGTGGCCGACGCGCTGACCGCGGTGCCGCTGGGCATCGCCTTCGTCGTGGGCCGCCGCCCGCCGACCCGGCGTTACACGTACGGCTACGGCCGCGCCGAGGACCTGGCCGGCATCGCGATCGTGCTGACCATCGCCGCGTCGGCCGCCGTGGCCGCCTATGCCGCCCTCGACCGGCTCCTGCATCCGGCCGCGGTGACGCGCCTGCCGTTCGTGGCCGCGGCCGCCCTGATCGGCTTCGCCGGCAACGAGCTGGTCGCCCGCCTCCGCATCCGGGTCGGCCGCCGGATCGGCTCGGCCGCCCTGGTCGCCGATGGCCTGCACGCCCGCAGCGACGGCCTGACCTCCCTGGCGGTGCTGCTGGGGGCCGGTGGCGTGGCCGTCGGCTGGACCTGGGCCGACCCCGTGGTGGGCCTGCTCATCACCCTGGCCATCCTGTTCGTGCTCAAGGACGCGGCGCGCGAGGTGTACCGCCGCCTGATGGACGCCGTCGACCCGGCCCTGCTGGCCATGGCGGAGCAGGCCCTGGCCGGCACTCCGGGCGTACGGCGGGTCTCGGGGCTGCGGATGCGCTGGGTCGGGCATCGGCTGCACGCGGAGACGAACCTGGTCGTGGCCGCGGAGTTGTCGCTGGGGGAGGCGCACGCGATCGCGGTGGAAGCGGAGCATCGGCTGCTGCACGCGGTGCCCCGCCTGACGGCCGCCACCGTGCACCCGGACCCGGAGTCGGCCGACGCCCACGCCTCGCTCGCCCACCACCACGCGCCGGCCGCCCAGGAGCACCGGCACGCGGAGCTGGAGGAGCCTCGGGGGCATGGCCACCACCACCACGGCCACGACCACCATCACGGCTGAATCCGGCACGCGGGGAGCGTGCCGGATTCAGGATGCTCTGCCGGTCAGGATGAGACGGAGTCAGGCGGCGCCGGTGCCGTGGCCCGAGGTCGGGGCGGCCGAGGAAGAGGAAGAGGACGAGCCGGTGCCGTGGCTGGGCGGGTACGGCCCGGCGCCGGGCGTCGGCTGGCCCGGCCGCTGGTACTCCGGGTGCTCGCCCACCGGCGGGTACTCGCCGGCCTGCTGGTACTCGCCGCTCTGCGGGTACTCGGCGGAGTGGGCCGGGGTGCCGCGGGGCGGGTTCATCGGGAAGGCGGCCTCGCGGGGCTGCTGGTCGCGGTCGGCGCGGTGCACGCCGCCGACCGCGGGTGCCACCGCGGTCTCGATCTCCCGGGGAACCCAGTGGACGGTCAGCGCGTAGATGATGATCACGTCGAGGGCGATCATGAGGATGGACCACACCGGGAACGCGCCGATGGACGAGATCTGGGTCAGCACGTGCAGGCAGGAGATCACGATCGCCGCGATCCGGGCCACCGGGTTGCGGGCGAAGAGCCCGATGCCGGCCAGCGTGAGCAGGGCGCCGAAGACGACCAGCACCACGCCATAGCCGATCAGGTTGACCACGATCAGGCTGTCGCCGTTGATGAACGTGATCTGGCGCTGCACCAGGGCGACGAGGCCCTCGAGGATGTTCAGCACGCCGAGGACGCAGAGCAGTACCGCCGCGAACGTGATCCAGCCCTGCCAGGTTCCGCTCCTGCGGGTGGTGCCGATCTCTGCCATGACCTCTGTCTCCCTTCGACCGAACGACTGGACGACTCAGGAATCTGGGGAGGGTCACGGGGCCCGCCGATCGGCCGCGGCGGACAAGAGAGGAGGCGCCGCGGCCGAATCCGGCGAAAGCTCGTGTGGCTACCTCCCTCCCTTGCACATGCGCTTGTACCGGTTGTTGGATGCCGTACCGGTCTTTTGAAAGCGATGGTTCGACCGGCCCGGATGACCGGGCATCACCCCGCACGTGTGAATGCACCCCGGTACCCTCCGAACAGCTCGGAGTTGCTCGATGGGGCCTCACCCGGGGTGGGTGAGGACCAGTCACCCAAGGTCGTTCGCACAATGCGCTCGTGGAGATGGCCTGGATCCCCGGTGGCACCTTCGCCATGGGCGCCGAGGGCTTCTATCCGGAAGAGGCGCCCGTTTGCAAGGTGGCGGTCGATGGTTACTGGATCGATTCGCACCCCGTGACGAATGCGGAGTTCGCCCTGTTCGCGCAGGAGACCGGGTACTTGACGGTCGCCGAGCGGCCCACTGACCAGGGGCCGCCGGGCTCGATGGTGTTCGTGCAGCCGCCGGGTCCGGTGCCGCTGCGCGACTGGCGAGTGTGGTGGGAGCTGCGGCCCGGGGCGTCCTGGCGGCAGCCGTTCGGGCCCGGCTCGGACATCCGCAAGCGGTCCGCGCACCCCGTGGTGCACGTGGCCTACGAGGACGCCGCCGCGTACGCCGCCTGGGCCGGCAAGGACCTGCCCACGGAGGCGGAGTGGGAGTTCGCCGCCCGCGGCGGGCTGGACGGCATCGCCTATCCGTGGGGTGAGGACCCCGAGCCCGGGCGGGCCAACATCTGGCAGGGCATTTTCCCCTGGCTGGACCGCAGCGAGGACGGCCACGGGACGAGCCCGGTGGGGGCGTTCGCGGCGAACGCGTACGGGCTGTTCGACGTGGTCGGCAACGTGTGGGAGTGGACCTCGGACTACTACCGCTCCGGCAACGCCCGGTTCGGTGAGGTCGAGGGTGAGATCCCGGAGAACCCCCGCGTAGACTCCCCGCCCGGGGCTAGCGTGTTCGCCAGCCGGGTGGTGAAGGGTGGCTCGTACCTGTGCTCGACGGGGTATGACCACCGGTTCCGTCCCGCGGCGCGGCAGCCCGAGGCGATCGACAACGGTAGCTGTCATGTGGGCTTCCGGTGCGTGCGAAGGCCGGCTCAAGCGAGCGGGTGATCACAGCCCGTCATTGGTTCACCCCCTACGGGTGAGGCGACATCACCTTTTGTCGCCTCACAATCCCGTGGTCATCCGCCGTGCTGCGGTGGGTGGGAGGGGGCGAAAGACGTTGGGGCAGAAAACGCTCGTTGACACCATCACCCGTCCCGCACTGCACTTCGCAGTGCCTGAGCCGCCCCGCTATCACGTGCCGCGACCGCGTCTGCTGGACGCACTTGATCGCGCCGTGGCGGGACCTTTGACATTGATTTCCGCACCGGCGGGGTGGGGCAAGACCACCCTGCTGGCCGAGTGGGTGACGGCGGGGCGTGCGCCCTGGCCGCTGGCGTGGTTGACCGTCGAGGCGCACCACGGCCCACGCTTTTGGGAGCACGTGCTCGACGCGATCAGCCAGGTGACCGGCGAGCAGCCGGAATCCGAGGCGGGTGGTGAGGGGCCGGGTGAGGCGCTGGAGGCGCTCATCACCGTGCTGCGCCGCGCGGGGCCACCCGTGGTCCTGGTCCTGGACGACCTCCAGGAACTGTCCGTGCAGCGAGTGTGGGGCGAACTGGAGACGCTGCTTTCCCAGGCGGGCGACCGCCTCCGTCTCATCATCGCCTGCCGCACCGATCCGGCGCTCACGCTGTACCGCTTCCGGATCCGCGGCGCGCTCAGCGAGCTGCGCACCGGGCCGCTCGGCTTCACCCTCGACGAGACCGCGCAGATGCTCGGCGCGCACGGGGTGCGGCTGGCCGAGTCGGCGCTGGTCGAGCTGCACGCGGTGATGAAGGGCTGGGCCGCCGGCCTGCGCCTGGCCGCGCTCGCGGTGCAGGGGCACCCGGAGCCGGACAGCCTGGTGCCGCGGTTCGCGCTGCAGGACCGGGCACTGGGGGAGTACCTGGTCGGCGAGGTGTTCGACACGCTGCCGGAGGACGTCCGCGAAGTCGTCCTGTGCACGTCGGTCCTCGACCAGGTCAGCTCGGAGCTCGTGGAGGCGCTCACCGGCCGGGTGGACGGCGCGCGCATCCTCGCCCAGCTCGAGCACTCGAACCTCTTCGTGGTGCAGGGCAGTGGCAACGCCGGGATGTACCGGTGCCACCCGCTGTTCGGGCTGATGCTGTACGACGAGCTGCGCCACCGCCGGCCGGAGCAGGTGCGCCAGTTGCACCGGCGGGCGGCCGACTGGTTCGCCGCGCACGACCTGCCGGCCGACGCGCTGCGACATGCGCTCGCGGCGCGCAACTGGAGCCAGGCCTCGGAACTGCTGGCCGCGAGCTGGCAGGAGCTGGTGCCGGGGGCCCGGATGCGCACCATCAAGGAGCTCGTGCCGCCGCCGCCGCAGGAGGTGCGCAACGATCCGAAGCTGGCCCTGGCCTTTGCCGCCGAGCGGCTCGACGCCAGCGACCCGCAGGGCACGGAGACGTTCCTGCACCTGGTCGACCGCTCACAGCACACGCTCGTCGACTCGGCCCGCGCGGCTTTGCGCCCGATCGTGGACAGCTTTCGGATGGCGGAGGCTCACCAGAGCCAGAAGCCGGAACTGGTACTGGCGACAGCGCCACTCCTGCTGAGGGAGGACACCGGCCTCGACGACCAGGACACCGCGCGGATGCGCGCCCTGGCCCTCGTCGCCGTGGGCGGCGCGCGGCTCATCCAGGGTGACCTCAACGCCGCCGAGCACGCGCTGCTGGAGTCGCTCAACCTGGCCCGCCGCTGCGGCGGGGTGCAGTCCCAGCTCGCCGCCCTGCGCCAGCTCGCGCAGCTCAACGCGGCCCGCGGGCGGCTGACGGCGGCGATGCGCTACGGCAAGGAGACCCTTGCCCTGGCCGATCGCGAGGGCCAGACCCAGGGCAGCGACGTCGTGTGGGCCCAGCTCACCGTGGCCGAGGTCTGTTACCTGCAGGCCCGCGTCCGGGCGGCCGAGCATTACCTGGAGCGCGCCCTGGACGGGGGCGGCCTGGCCGACCCGGCCCTGGTGGCGGTGGCGACCATGACGAGGGCGCACATCCGAGCCGCGGCCGGCGACGCCCGTTCCGCGTGCACCGAGCTGTCGGCCATCCGCCGGCAGCTCGCCGACTGGCGGTACACGCCGCGAATGCAGCACTGCGTCACCCTCGCCGAGGCCGAGCTGCGCCTGGCGGCGGGTGACGTCGAGGCGGCCAAGCGCCTGCTGACCATCGACCCGGTGGAGATGCTGGCACCTTGGCTGGGCGTGGTGCGCGCCAAGGCCCACCTGTCCGAGCGCCGCCCGGCCGCGGCGCTGGGTGCGGTGCAGCCGTACCTGGAGTCCACCACGGGCTCGCTGGTCTGGACGGTCGACGCCAACCTCACCAGTGCCCGGGCCCTGCGCGCGCTCGGCGACCGCTCGAAGGCCGGCAGGGCCCTCGAGCAGGCCCTGCGCTTCGCCGACGACGAGACCATCCGCTGGCCCTTCGTCGCCGGCGGGCAGCCGGTGCGGGAGCTGCTCGTGACGTACCTCCCGGCCGGCAGCGGCTACCGCGGCCTGGCCGAGGACATCGCCCAGGAGCTGACCGGCTTCGGGCGTCCCCCGGCCGCGGCCGGCGAGCTGGCCGAGCCGCTGACCGAGCGGGAGCTGGCGGTGCTGCGCTACCTGCAGGGCACGCTGTCGGCGGGGGAGATCGCCTCGATGCTGTACGTCTCGGTCAACACCGTGAAGACGCACATGAAGAACATCTACCGCAAGCTCGGCGTGGGGCGGCGGCGGGAGGTGATCGAGCGCGCACGTGAGCTCAATCTGCTGTAACCCCGGCCTGAAGAGGAGCGCGGCCCCATTACCCGGGCCGCGCTCCTCTTTGTATGTCCGTCTTGGTATGTCCGTCCGTCTTCAGGGGGATCGCGACACATGCCGGGAGCTGCGTGCCACCGACCGGCGCCCTGCCCAATGAGTGGCAGGGCGCAGAAAAGGACAGCGGCGGCGTACCCCACGAGGGGGAACGCCGCCGCTGTCCGGCGGGGTGTGGGCTCTCAGCGGTTCACGTAGGGCCGGGCGCCGATGGCGGCGAGCGGCTCACCATCGCCCGGGCCGGCGACCGAGGCCGCCGCGATGGCCGCCTCGCTGGCCAGGACCATCGGCAGCGGGTCAATCAGCGGGTCCAGGGACTCGAGCGAGGCGCGCTGGATCGGGAACCGGGTCTCGTCGGCCACCTCGTCGTCGAGCGGGACCGGGACCGTGGCCTGGCCGATGGCGCGCACCCACGCCGTCGGCGGCTCGCCGACCAGCTCGGCCTCGACCGTCTCGTCCGCCAGGGAGGTGTGGACCGGGGCGCCCACCGAGGCGGTCACGACGACCGTGTCCTGCATGGACAGCGGCGCGCCGTCGGGCTCCGACGCGCTGGTGAGCAGGTCGATGAGGATGATGTCGTCGCGTTCGGTGCTGTGGCGGACCACCGGGCGCCCACCCTTCTTGTGCTTGCCGCGGTACGCGTCCGAGCGGCTGTTGCGGCGCAGGGCCAGCTTCGCCGTCTGGACGCGGGGCGCGGCGGCCGGCGGCTGCTCGTCGAGCGCCGGGGCCGCCTCGACGCTGCCCCGCGGCACCGTCAGGATGAACAGGATGATCACGTCCAGCGTGACCATCAGCAGCGACCAGGCCGGGTAGGCCCGCAGCATGGCCAGCTGTGAGATCGCGTGCAGGGCCACCACGCTCACGGCGGCCAGCTTGGCGCTGGGCTTGCGGGCGCGAAGCGCGAAGCCGGTGGCCGCGAGCAGGACGCCCAGCGTCACCGTGGCCGCGGCCCAGGTGCCGGCGCTGGTGAACGCCACGTCATTGCGGTCGAAGCCGACCCCTCCGCTGGCGAATCCCACCAGCAGTCCCTGCGAGACGTTCAGCGTGCCCACCAACGCGAGCATCGTCGTACCGAACGTCCGAAATTCCTTGACCCGCATCCGCCCGTCTTCTCCCTTGATTTCTTGACCTGTGGCCGCGACCAAAAACCGGAACACCGGAGGGAGACAAGGGGAGGGAAAAACGCGTGAGGCCGTGCCGGTCCCCGGTCGAAACCGAAGACCGGCACGGCCTATATCCCCCGTTACTTGTTCCCCCCGGAACAGGCCCGACCCGTGGTGTCCGGTCCCGCCGCCCGCGGCACCGGACACCGGCGCAGACCCCTCCGCGCCGGGCTACAGGACACCGGTTGATCCCTCCCGCGGACAGTGGTGGATCCCCCGGCCGCCCCGCTCCCGGACATCGGCGCCTGCCTCAGTCGGCAACGTGTCGTGCCTGCACACATACTTCGAGCGAGCCGGGTGAATGGGAATCACCCTCGATGGGTGAACGGCCGGGTGGCGGATCTGCAGGTCTACACCGGCTCGGCGGCGAGCAGGCAGGCGTCGTCGTCGGGGTTACCGATCGGGGCGAGGTCGAGGGCGGTGCGCACGCGCTCGCCGGGCGCGGAGGCGCGCAGGGCCAGCCGGACGTCGTCCGCCAGGTGCCGCACGCCCTCGTCGATGGCCTGGTCGCGCTGCTCGACGACGCCGTCGGTGAACATCAGCAGCAGGTCGCCGGCGTCCACCACCACGTGGGCGGTGGCGTAGCGGGCGGCCGGGTCGACACCGAGCGCCATGCCACTGGGCTGGGCCAGCTGGCTCACCCCGGCCGCAGTGGCCCGCAGGATCGGCAGGTGGCCGGCCCGGGACCAGGTGAGGGTGTGATCGGACGGGCGGAAACGGCCGCAGACCGCCGTCGCCAGGGTGGTCTGCGGGCGGCGGCACAGCATCCGGTTGAGGGCGGCCAGGATCGCCCCCGGCTCGTCGCCGGCCAGCGCGAGGCGGGTCATGGCCGCGCGCAGCCGCATCATCGTCGCGGCGGCGGCGCGGCCGTGGCCCATCACGTCGCCGACCGCGAGCATCACGTCCCCGCCGGGCAGCGGGGTGGTGAGATACCAGTCACCCCCGAGGCCGCCACAGTGGTCGGCGACGGCGTACCGCACGCCTACCCGGACCCCGTTGACCTGCTCGCGCACCGCCATAGCCATGCCGCATATCGTGTCCCCGTCACGGTGTGCGGCGGCTCGCCTAACCCGGGTGAGAGGTTAGATGAGGCTCAGTTCGCGGCCTCGTCGCACGGCGTCGCGGCGGCGGCTCACTCCCAGCTTGCGGTAGACGTGCCGGACGTGGGTCTTGACCGTGTTGGACGAGACGCTGAGCACGGTGGCGATCTCGGCGATGGAGAGCATGCTGCGCAGGTACTGCAGCACCAGCATCTCCCGCTCCGTCAGGGGATCGGCCATGTGCTCGGCCGCCACCTCGAACACGTCGGCGGGCGGCTCGGCCGGCGCGGACGGCTCGTCGGGCTCGGACGGCGTGACCTGCGGGGGCGGGTCGTCCAGCAGCTCGGTGATCCAGCCGCCGTGGCTCAGGAACGGGCCGCGGATGCCCTCCGGGCCGGCCAGCCGCAGCGCGTGCTGGATCTGCTCGGCCGCCCCGGCGACGTCGCCCAGCTGCCGCAGGGACTGGGCCAGCAGTACCGTCGCGGCCACCGTGGTGACGAGGGAGGCGGGCTGCGCGGCCAGCGCGTCCTCCAGGGTGCGGGCGGCCAGCTCGGGCCGGCCCAGGGCGACGCTCAGCCGGGCGTGGCCGAGCGCCACGGCCGGGGCGCCCGGGAAGTGCCGGTCGAGCTCGTCGAGCACCGCGCGGGCCTTGTCCGGCCTCCCTTCGGCCAGGCACAGGTCGGCCTGCAGCACCCGGGCGCCGATCTCGGGGGTCGGCGGCATGGTGCCGATCCGGCTGCCCAGCAGCGGCTCCAGGGCCTCGGCCGCGCCGGCCAGGTCCTCCTGGTCGGCCAGCAGCTGGGCCAGGTTGATCGCGCCGCTCACCCAGCCGTGCGGGTCGGGCGCCACCTCGGCCGTGATGCTCTCGTCGATGTGGTACCGCGCCTCGTCGAGCTGCCCGCGCGCCCGGCAGACCGCGGTGAGCACCAGCCGGGCATGGCTGATGTTGCGCGACTCGCTGATCCCGGCGTCGCGGGAGCCGTCGAGCACCCGGCGGGCGCAGGCGGCGGCGGCCGAGAGCCGGCCGCGGTGCAGGTGTGCCAGCGCCTGCTGCCGGTTGGCCTGCACGATGAGCAGGTTGAACCCGGACTTGCGGGCCAGCGCCGCGCCCGGCTCCAGCGCGGAGTCGGCGTCGTCGATCGCGTCGTGCGCGATGCCGCAGCCGGCCAGGGTCAGGTAAGCGACGGCGCGGGCGGCGTCGGCGGCGTCGGCGTAGAGGTGCTCGTCGGCGGCATCGTCGATGCGGCGCAGCAGCAGCGCGGCGGCGTCGGCGGAGCGCTCCGGGTCCTCGGCGCTCACCGCCTCGGCCAGCCGCATGGCCGCCAGCACCTCGGCGTCGAGCGGCTGGGGCGACTCGCCCAGCGCCCGCTCGCCCAGCCGGATGAAGGCCGACATGCCGGCCGCGTCGCCGGTCTCACGGCAGCAGATGGCCAGCGCGAAGGCGAGCATCGGGCGGTCGGCGATGTCCGCCGGAGGACGCGGGCCGGTCCGCGGCGCCATCGCGCGCGGTCCCGACCCGCAGAGTTCAGGCCAGTACTGCGCGAATAATCGCTCCGCGGTGACCCAGTCGGCGCCGAGCACCGCGTGCACCACCGCGTCGCCGGGCAGCCCGTTGGCCGCGTACCAGCCCGCCGCCGCCCGGTGCAGGGACCGCTCCTCGGCCGCGAGCGTGGCGTGCACCTCGGCGCGCAGCACCGAGCGCAGCAGGCGGCGGTAGCGGTACCACGAGTGCGAGCCGCCGTAGAAGGTGGCCAGGCCGTTCGCCCGGCTCGCCTGGGCCAGCTGCCGGGCGCCGTTGCGGCTGCCGGTCAGGGCCTCGACCAGCCCGGGGCAGACCGTCTCCACGATCGAGGTGCGCAGCATGACGTCGTACACGTCGGGGTCGAGGCCGGCCAGGATCTCCCGCTGCACGTACTCGGCGAGCCCCACCTGCTCGTTCGGCCCGGCCGCGCCGGCCAGCAGGTCGGTGACCACCCGCTCGGGCTCGTGCCGGCCGACCATTGCCGAGAGCGCCACCGCCACCGCGGCCGGCCAGCCCTCGGTGACGTGCCACAGCGCGTGCCGGAAGTGCTGGGCCAGCCGCACCTCGTGCCGCTCCGCGAGTCCGGCGATCTCGGCCTGGGTGAAGGCGAGGTGATCGGCGCGCAGCTCGGTCAGCTGGCCGCGGACCCGCCAGCGGTACAGCGACAGCGGCGGCTCGCTGCGGGCCAGCAGCAGGAAGCCGATCCGGTCGCCGAGCCGGGTCATCAGGCGTTCGATGCGGCGCAGCACCGTGCGGTTGGTGACGTTGTGCAGGTCGTCGAGGACGACCGCCGCCCGCTCGGCCATCCGGCCGCTGCCCCACGCGTAGGCGGCCGGGTCCAGCGGGATGCCGGCCTCGGTCAGCGCCGAGGTGAGCTGCTGCCAGGCGGCCGAGCCGCAGTTGGGCTCGAAGCGCACGTAGGCGGTCCGCCCGAGCGCCCGGCCCGCGCGCAGCCACGAGGTGGCGAGCACCGTCTTGCCCCAGCCGGTGGGTGCGCAGACGAGCGTGACGGGCTGCTCCACGGCCGCGTCGAGGTGGTCGAGCAGCCGTCCCCGCTCCAGGTGTACCCCGGGCAGGGCCGGAACCTCCCGATCGGCGGCGACGGGCGGTGCGGGCCGCACCTCCAAGGGCCGGACCGTGGCGGCCCAGCCGGACGAGCCGAGGAATCGCTCGGCGGCGTCGTTGTGCGCCAATCTGTCAAGCGTGGTTTCGCCGTGGTGGCTCGTATGCACCGGCACTCCCGTAGCCGCGGGTTTTCGACGTGCCCGGACAGGGCGTCCTTCCTGTGTGTGACTGGTCGTGTACCGACGTCGAACACCATAGAACTCGGAGCGCGTTTCGCGCAGCGCCCCATTCACATATGTCGATCAGGGAAGACGTGGAGTGGCCCCCAGTTCCGGCATTCAGGCGGCAACTTTTTTGAAGTTCGTCGATATATTGCTGCCTTGTGGCAAAACGCCCTGTGCGCACGGGCCGCAGTGTTCGGCAGTGTTTGCCCGGTTTTCGGGACGGTGTGAGATGTGACCGAGTGGCCATCGGCTACAGAGCGTGAGACTGGCAACAGCAGGCACCAGTCGCCATCTGGTCGTCATGTGGGGCGGCACGGTTGCCCGCCGTGGGGGCCGGGCCCGAAACGCCTCCATTGCGGATGGCCTCGGTGTGTCGCCACCAATTTTGCTCAAATTCAAGTCGATCATTACCTAAATGGCGCACGAATTGCCCTAATTCGTTACCTAGAATTACAAGCTTGTCATCAGTGAAATTCCTCTTAGATCGAGGATCTTTTACTCAAACACGTGCCAATCTGCAAATTGCACACGTCAAATATTGTCATATATCGACAAATCGGGCACTGGGCAGCTGCGGGAAGCCCGCAAGATTCCGCGGGTGTGCCGTGTCAGCTTGCCTGGGCCGCCGAGTCGTTCTCGACCAGGGGTACCCCGGAGGCGAGCGCGAAGGACGACAAGCCCTGCATCAGCGCGGCCCGGTCGTCGGGCGACATGCGCCGCAGCACCGCCGTGATGGTGTCCTGGCGCTGGCGGCCCAGCCCCTCGAGCAGCCGGCGCGCGGTCGGCGTCAGCACCAGCCACACCTCGCGCCGGTCCCGCTCGTCGGCGGTGCGCCGCAGCAGGTCGGCCGCCTCCAGCCGGTCGCACAGCCGGCTGGCCGAGGAGGGCGCGGTGTGCAGCGCGATGGCGAGCTGGGTCAGGTTGACCGACCCGGCCTGCGCGACGACGCCGAGCACCCGTAACTGGGCGGCGGACACGCCGGAGTTGTCGTTGGCCGCGCTCGTGGCGAGGACGAGTGCCTGGCCGGCCGCATCGACAAGCGTCGCGGCGGCGGCCAGGTCATCGTGGCCTGACGGGTGCGGTGAGGGTCGGCTCCGCACGATGTCCTCCGGGTGTCGCGGGGGTCACGGGTCGGCTCGGGGCGACCAGTCCAGGCAGATGATCAATGCATCGTCGACTGGCTCGGCGCCCGCGTGATAGTCACGAAGGCTCCTCATGACGCTGCTGATCGCCTCGGCCGGAGGCTGCAACCGCGTCGATCGTATGGCACGACTCAACTCCCGCTCACCGTACGTCGCCTCGTTCGGCCGTGCGGCGTTGTGCACGCCGTCGCTGACCACGAACAGCCGATCGCCGGGCTCCAGCTGGGCACTTTCCTCGATGTACCGGGTGTCGCCGAACATGCCGAGCGGCAGCTGCGGGTCGAGTTCCATGTCGCGAACCTGACCGCCCCGCACGAGCAGCATCCGCGGCGAGCCGGCGTCGATCATGCGCAGTTGCCCGGTGACCGTGTTGAGCGTGAGCAGGAGCGTCGAGAGGTGCTTCGCGCCGCCGTACTGCGAGAAGATCGCGTCCGCGGCCAGCACCGCCTGGTCGACCAGGTCGCCGCCGTGGCTCTGGCCCGCGGGCACGGAGCGGCGGGCGTTGCGCATGGCGTTGACCGCGAGCGAGGTCAGCACGGCCGCGTCCAGGCCGGTGCCCATGCCGTTGAGCGCGGTCACGGTGAGCCAGTCGCCGTTGACCGACCAGTCGAAGTGGTCGCCGCAGACCGCGTAGGCCGGCTCCAGCTGCCCGGCGAAGCGCACGCCCGGCTGGTCGTAGCCGCGGGCGGGCAGCAGGTCCCACTGCATCTCCGCGGCCATCGTGAGCCGGCCGGCGCGCCGCCGGGCCATGTGGTAGCGGTCGGTGCGCCGGTAGGCGGCGGCCATCGCGACCGCGAAGCACTCGGCGATGTCCTCCAGCCGGGGCCGCTGCGAGGCCAGCCGGTCCGCGTCGAGGGCGACGCTGAGCACCCCGACCCGCTCGCCCCAGGTGGTCACCGGCAGGTGCAGTCGGGCCAGCGACTGCCCCTCGCGGGTCTCCAGCACCGGCGCCTGGCTGGCGAACGCCCGCTGGGCCGGGGCCAGTTGGTCCCCGACGGCGTCGAGCGCCTCGACGCCGGCCGGCGACAGGGTCGTGGTGCGGTAGTCGGCCAGCCAAACGGTGCTGGTCTTGACCCCGTGGGAAGCACTGAGGTACACGTCGAGCGTTTCCACCAGCCGGTCCGGTGGAGCCGCGCGCAGTGCCTTTTCGATGGAGCCAACGCCGGACATGCGAGCCTTTCGCCAGCTATTAGTTGCCGTGCGGCAAATAATATAAGGCAGCTTTCAGGCTCTTCAGTTACCCACTCCTCAGGCGGGATTACACCCAGCGAGACCCAAGCCACATGCGGGCGAACCAGTCCGTGTATGAAATGTCCATTCCCGAGTAGATCGGGTAGAAATAGGCGAAGCAGGCGGCGACCAGCAGCACGTATGCCCCGGCCACGACCGCGCCGACCAAACGGTGGTCGCTGTCGGGGCGCAGCCGCCGGGACGGGCCGATGATCGCGCCGAGCACGTAGACGACGGCCAGGACGAGGAACGGCTCGGCCGGCAGCGCGTAGAAGTAGAACATCGTGCGGTGCTCGGGCATCTCGTTGAACCACGGCAGGATGCCGGTGAGCGCGCCGGCCATGATCAGCCAGGCCCGGCCGTCGCGGCGGGCGATCGCCAGCCAGCCCAGGGCCACCAGCGCCGGCAGGAACGACCACCACAGCAGCGGCGTGCCGAGCAGCAGGATCTCGGAGGCGCAGGTGGCCGCGCCGCACGACCCGGACTGGTCCCAGTAGAAGGCCACCGGGCGGCCCAGCAGGAGCCACTGCCAGGGCCAGGACTGGTACTGGTGCTTCGTGCTCAGCCCGGTGTGGAAGTTGTAGGCCTCCCGGTGGTAGTGCCACAGGTTGATCAGCGGGTCGATGGGCCGGTCGTGGGGCAGGCCGTTGGACTCGGCGTACCAGTGCCGGAAGTAGCCGTTGTCGGAGAGGAACCAGCCCCACCAGCAGTTGAGGTAGACGACCACCGCGACGCCGATGGTGGCGAGGAACCAGCCGGCGCCGTCGCTCCAGATGCCCTCGGCGACCCAGTGCTTGAAACCGGCGCTGCGCCGGGCGCTCATGTCGAACAGCACCATGGCGATCGCGAAGATCAGCACGTAGTAGACGCCGCTCCACTTGACGCCGCAGGCGAGGCCCAGTGATATCGCGCACAGCAGGCGGTACCACCGGAAGCCCAATCTGAGGCGCGGGCCGGGCTTCTCGGGGTCGTAGCCGTCCTCCAGGGCCCGCAGCAGCCGGGCCCGGCGCTGCTCGCGGTCCAGCACCAGGAAGAAGAACGCCACCACGATCCAGAACATCAGGAAGATGTCGAGCAGGGCCACGCGGGAGAGCACGAAGTGCATGCCGTCCAGCGACATGAGCAGACCCGCGGTGCCGGCCAGGATGGTGGAGCGGAAGAGGCGGTACGCCGCGATGACGATCAGCAGGATGGAGATCGCGCCGACGGTGACCGCCGAGATGCGCCAGCCGAAGGAGTTGTACCCGAAGAGCTGCTCGCCGAGGCCGATCATCCATTTGCCGAGGGGCGGGTGCACGACGTACTGCGGCGTGTTGTCCTCGGGGTTCCACTCGACCCCGCGCTGAAGGAGGTCCTGCGCCTCGTTGGCGTAGTAGACCTCGTCGAAGATGACGTCCTTGGGGTGCGCCAGGTTGACCAGGCGCAGGACCAGCCCGACGCCCGTGATCAGCGCCGCGACCAGCCAGAAGTTCAGCCCACCGCGGGGCGGCCGGGCGAGCCGCTTGCGGACGATGTCGGGCACCGCGCGCAGGGCCGGCTCGGCAACGGGGCTCTCCGGCTCGCTTGCTTGGGTCAGCACACCCGAGGTCATTGGGCGATCGTAGGGCGAGGGATGCCACCATCGCACATGTGCCGTTGATTCTGCTCGGAGCCCCGCTGGGAAATGTCGAGGACGCGTCGCCGCGCTTGCGTGAAACGCTTGCGACGGCCGATGTGATCGCCGCCGAGGACACCCGCCGGCTGGGCCGCCTCGCCCAGCAGCTCGGCGTGGAGATCAAGGGCCGGCTGGTGAGCTACTTCGAGGGCAACGAGGAGCGGCGCACCCCGGAGCTGGCCGACCTGCTCGCCGAGGGGCTGACCATCGCCGTGGTCACCGACGGCGGCATGCCCAGCGTCTCCGACCCTGGCTTCCGGCTGGTGCGGGCGGCGATCGCGCGCGGCGTGCCGGTGACCGCCGCCCCGGGCCCGAGCGCGGTGGTGACGGCCCTGGCGGTCTCCGGGCTGCCGTGCGACCGGTTCTGCTTCGAGGGCTTCCCGCCGCGGCGGCCGGGGGAGCGGCGGGCGTACTTCGCCGCGCTGGCGGCCGAGCCGCGCACCCTGGTGTTCTTCGAGTCGCCGCACCGCATCGCCGACACGCTGCAGGACCTGGCGCTGGCCTTCGGCGAGGACCGGCCGGCGGCGCTGTGCCGGGAGCTCACCAAGACCTACGAGGAGATCCGCCGCGGCACCCTCGCGTCGCTGGCCGCCGACGCCGAGTCGGCCCGCGGCGAGATCACGCTCGTGGTGGCCGGCGCTCCGGAGACCGCGGCCGAGCGGCCCACCGACGCGGCGCTGGCCGCCGAGGTGGCCGCCCTGGTCGCCGCCGGCGCCGATCGCAAGGCGGCGACCCTGGAGGTGGCCAAGCGTCACGGCCTGGCCAAGCGGGACGTCTACGCGGCCGTCATCGCGAACAAGTAGGCCGCCTCGTCGATGTCGTCGGTCTCCGACGCCCAGGCCACGTATCCGTCGGGGCGGACGAGCAGTTTCGTCGCGCCTTCGGCGCAGGCGTGGCCGTACCCCTGGAGCTTCGTGTTGATCAGGAGCGCCTTGCCGTCGTGGAGGTGCTCGGCCAGCCGCCTGCCGTCGGAGAGCTCCAGGTCGGGGGCGGGGCGGCCGATCAGCGGGTGCTCGCCCGGCAGGTCGTAGCCCTGCCAGACGCCGGCGAGGCGGGTGGCCAGGTAGGTGGCGCCGTCCGTCGTGCCAGCCAGGCCGGCCACGACCGCCCGCAGCGCCCGGGCGTGCGGGTCCGGCCGCATGATGGCGATCTGGGCGCGGGTCCAGTCCAGCACCCAGGCGCCGATCGGGTGCCGCTCCGCGGTGTAGGTGTCGAGCAGGCGCTGCGACGCGTCGCCGCGCGCGACGGCGGCGAGCTTCCAGCCGAGGTTCATCGCGTCGCCGATGCCCAGGTTCAGGCCCTGGCCGCCGAACGGGGAGTGCACGTGCGCGGCGTCGCCGGCCAGCAGGACCCGGCCCTTGCGATACGCGGTGGCCTGGCGGGCGTTGTCGGTGAACCGTGTGGCCGTGCGGATGCCCGTGACGGTGATGTCCTTGCCGATCACTCGCCGGATGGCGCCCTCCAGCTCCTCCTCGGTGACCGCCGCGGTCCGGTCGGGCGGCGTCCCGGTGAACTCGGCGACCAGCACCCGGCCGGGCACCGGGCCCAGGACATACACGCCGGTGCCGGTGGCGTGCCAGCCGCCCGGCAGGCCCTCGGCACCCTCCAGGTCGGCCATCGCCTGGTACGCCGTGATCTCCGCCGGTGTGCCGGGGAACTCGAAGCCGGCGTGCTTGCGCACCAGGCTCCGGCCGCCGTCGCAGCCGACCAGCCACCGGGCCGTGAGCGGCCCCCGGTCGGTGGTGATCGAGACCACGTCGCCGTCGTCGGCGAACCCGGTCAGCCGGACCCCGCGGCGCAGGTCCACGCCCAGCTCCAGGGCCCGCCGCTCCAGGATGGCCTCCAGCTGCTGCTGGCTGACCAGGGCGAGCGCCCCGCGGGCGGCCGCGGCGGCCAGCCCGGGGTCGTCCCGGGCGAGCAGGTCGCCGTCGATCATGAGCCCGCCGAAGTGCCCGGCGAACCGCTTGCCGCCCGGTGCCCGGCCCTTGGCGGCGAAGGCCTGCATGTTGAAGGCGGCCGCCTCCTGCACCGCCGGGGTCAGGCCCCGGCGGTCGAGCGCCTCGATGGTCGGGCTGTTGAGCGAGCCCGCCTTGATCGTCGGATCGATCTCGGTCCGGCGCTCCAGCACCGTGACGTCCACCCCGGCCAGCGCCAGCTCGCACGCGAGCATCAGCCCGACCGGCCCGGCCCCCGCAACCACGACGTCCATGCGTTCCTCCCCCAGTTCGTGCTGTCACTATAAATCTACTGTGACAGTAAGTTTTCATCAACTAGAGTTTTCGCCATGGGCCTGCGGGAGCAGAAGAAGCGCGAGACGCGTCAGTTGATCTCCGATGTGGCGAGCGGCCTGTTCATCCGCCGCGGCTTCGACGCGGTGACCGTGACGGAGGTGGCCGCGGAGGCGGGCGTCTCGCCAAAGACGGTCTTCAACTACTTCCCGCGCAAGGAGGACCTGTTCCTCGATCGTCTCGAGGAGCTGACCGACCTGGTGACCGCGGCCGTGCGGGGCCGGGCGGCGGGAGTGGGGGTGCTCGCGGCCGTGCGCACCCTGGTGCTGGATCTGCTGGCCCGGCGGCACCCGATGAGCGGGTACGCCCAACCCACCTACGTCCACTTCTGGGCCGTGGTGACCGGCTCGCCGGCGCTGCTGGCCCGGGTGCGGGAGTACGTGCAGGAGCTGGAGGAACTGCTGGCGGGCCTGCTGGCGGCGGAGCGCGGCGTTGTGGTGGGCCTGCCGGAGCGGTTCGCGGCCGCGACCTTCGTGGCCGCGTACCGGACGGTGTATTTGGACGGCGCCCGGCGCGTGTTCGCGGGCGAGGATCACGAGGCGGTGGGCGCGGAGATGGTGATCCGCTACAACCGAGCCTTCGACGCGGCGGAGCGGGCGGCCACGGTCATGTAGGAACGCGGTGCGTTATGCGGTCCTTGGGGCTTTAACGCGAAATGTCGGGCCTCCTTCGTCGGCCCGACATTTCGGACATATAACCTGACAGGGCATAAATGCGATAAGTCGTGGCTGACGAAGGAGGCCCGACTTATCGGTACAACGGCCGACTTTGGCTGGTTCGTTCGTCAGCGGGTGGCCAGCACGATGGCGGCGCTCAGGGCGATCGGGGACGCGGCGGTCAGCAGCCAGGCCGTGAGGCGCTCCCGCAGTCGGGCGAAGCGCCACGCGCCCGTCAGCCAGGCCAGCATCACCCCGCACAGCACGATCAGGCCCAGCCCGGCCGCCCAGCGCACGCGCAGGCCCGAGGGGTTGCCGGCGTACGCGACCCGGCCGCCCGGCAGCATCTCTGCCGTCACCGACGCGCCCGTGGCGCCGTCCAGGCCCATCAGCCTCGCGCCGTCCACGGTCTCGCGGCCCGGGGCGGCGAAGTCGGCCCGGCAGCGGCGCAGCAGGCCCGTGCCCTGGCAGGCGGTGACCTCGGCCGTGCCCTTCACGCCGTGGCCCATGTCCAGCCAGAAGGGCTCCGCGCTGGTCCACGCGAAGAACCCGGCCAGCAGCGCGATGAGCAGCATCGCGGTCAGGCCGGCCAGCGGGCCCCGGGGTGGGCGGGTGCGCTTCGGGCGGCGGGCCCGGCGCGGGGGCGCCGAGCGGCGCTCGTCGCGCGGCTGCCGCATCGCGCGCATCGCCGGAGGCGGCCACTGCTCTGCCTTGCCGGCGAGGTGGTCGAGGACCGCGGTACGGCCGGCCGCATGCGCCGCCTCCACCTCGCGGTCCACCACCGAGGGCGCCTGGCGGTCCAGCACCGAACGTGAAGGGCTCGGCACCGAACGCGAAGGATCCGGCGCCGAAGGCGAAGGGCCCGGCGCGGGAGGTACCGGGGCTTCCTCGTGCAGGGTCAGGGTGCTCGTGGTGGGCCAGAGCGGGAAGGGCTCCGCGCCCTCGGAAGCGGACTCCAGGGCAGGTACGGCTGCGGCGGTCGGCACCAGGGCCCGGGCCGGCGGTATCCCCGCGGCCTCGCCTCGCCACCCCCGCCGGGCGGGCAGTTCGTTCACGTTTTCATTGGACAACGGGCGATCGCCAACATTTCGGACGTGGGTCGCGTGTCGGGATAAACAACCTGTTCGCTGAAGGCCCTGGCGGTTCACTACGCTTCTAGCTCATGAGTCGTGTTCTCACCGCGGTCGCCTGGCCTTACGCCAACGGGCCGCGACACATCGGTCACGTGTCCGGATTCGGGGTGCCTTCCGACGTCTTCAGCCGCTACATGCGGATGGCCGGGCACGACGTGCTGATGGTGTCGGGCACGGACGAGCACGGCACGCCGATCCAGGTCCAGGCCGACGCCGAGGGCGTGAGCCCGCGCGAGCTGGTCGACCGCTACAACCGGGTCATCGTCGAGGACCTGCACGGCCTGGGGCTGACGTACGACCTGTTCACCCGTACCACCACCGGCAACCACTACCAGGTCGTCCAGGAGCTGTTCCAGGGCCTGTACGACAACGGGTACATCATCGCCAAGACGACGCTCGGCGCGATCTCCCCGTCGACCGGCCGCACGCTGCCCGACCGCTACATCGAGGGCACCTGCCCGATCTGCGGCTACGACAGCGCCCGCGGCGACCAGTGCGACAACTGCGGCAACCAGCTCGACCCGGACCAGCTGATCAACCCGCGCTCGAGGATCAACGGGGAGACCCCGGAGTTCGTCGAGACCGAGCACTTCTTCCTCGACCTGCCCGCGTTCGCCGAGCAGCTCAACGCCTGGCTCGACACGCGCGAGGGCTGGCGCCCCAACGTGCTCAAGTTCTCCCGCAACCTCATCGACGACCTGCAGCCCCGGGCCATCACCCGGGACCTGGAGTGGGGCGTGCCGATCCCGCTGGAGGGCTGGAAGAACCGCGACGACAAGCGGATCTACGTCTGGTTCGACGCCGTGATCGGCTACCTGTCGGCCTCGATCGAGTGGGCCCGCCGGTCGGGCGACCCCGAGGCCTGGCGGAAGTGGTGGCAGGACCCCGAGTCCGAGGGGTACTACTTCATGGGCAAGGACAACATCGTCTTCCACTCGGTGATCTGGCCGTCGATCCTGCTCGGCTACTCCGGCCCGAAGCCGCAGGCCCTGGGCGGGCTGAACCTGCCGACCGAGGTGGTCTCCTCGGAGTACCTGACGATGGAGGGCAAGAAGTTCTCCTCCTCCCGCCGCGTGGTCATCTACGTGCGGGACTTCCTGGAGCGCTACGACGCCGACGCCCTGCGGTACTTCATCGCCGTCGCCGGCCCGGAGTCCAACGACACCGACTTCACCTGGTCGGAGTTCCGCCGGCGCAACAACGACGAGCTGGTCGCCGGCTGGGGCAACCTGGTCAACCGCTCCATCTCCATGGCCGCCAAGAACTTCGGCGAGATCCCGGCGGCGGGTGAGCTCACGGCGGAGGACCAGACCCTGCTCGCCGCGGTGCGGGCGGGCTTCGACACGGTCGGCCAGCTGCTCGGCAAGCACCGCCAGAAGGCCGGCATCACCGAGGCCATGCGCGTGGTGGGCGAGGTCAACAAGTACTTCTCCGACCAGGCGCCGTGGAAGCTGAAGGAGGACAAGGCCCGCATGGGCACGGTCCTCCACGTGGCGCTGCAGGCCGTGCAGGACTGCAACACCCTCCTGACCCCGTTCCTGCCCCACGCCGCGCAGCGCATCCACGAGCTGCTGGGCGGCACCGGCGTCCACGCCCCGATGCCCGAGATCCGCGAGGTCGAGGACCTGGACAACGGGCTGACCTACCCGATCCTGACCGGCGACTACACGGTCGGCACCAAGTGGGAGCACGTGGCCATCGCCCCGGGCACGAAGCTCGAGGCCCCCACCCCGGTCTTCAAGAAGCTTGACGAGTCCATCGTGGAAGAGGAACTCGCACGGCTGCAGAGCTAGAGCTGGTACCAGTGATCGCTCTCGTGGGCGTCGGCCACCTCGTTGGCCGGCGCCCACGCCTCGTACAGGCCGCGCTCGACGCAGTGGGCGCCGAGGCGGGCGACCTGGTCGCCGTCGGGGCGGGACAGGCGAAGGCGCAGCCAGTCGCCCTCCTGGCGGATGACCGTGCAGCGGGCGTCGCGCCAGGTGGCGCGGGGGACGCGGCGGGCCAGGGACTCCAGGGGGTAGCGGGCGGCGCGGGTCTTGGCGGCCACCCGGAACTCGCCCGGCGGGTCCACGATCGCCTCGAAGACGTTCTCGCGGTAGCTGCCGATGTAGCGGGTCAGGGGCGGGCTGACCGGGAAGTACTCCTGGTCGGACTGGCCCGGCACCAGGTGGCGCCACTGCGGGCCGTGCATGCGGCTCCAGGCCCGCTGCTCCGGCAGGAACGTGTACAACGTCACCTCGGTCCCGTCCCCCGTGTAGGCGACCAGCGAGGTGTTCGCGGGCATCGGCAGCTCGGCCAGGTCGGTGGTGACGAACTCGGGGACGATGTGCCGGCCGCTCGGGGCGAAGCCGGTGCCGATCACCGGCGGGCCGAGGCGGTCGTGCGGCGGCATCGTGACCAGGCCGGGGTAGGTGTCGGCCAGCGGGACGTCGTAGTCGTGGGCGTCCACGGCGCGCCAGCGCACGGCGAAGACCACGTCGCCGCTGGAGTCGCCGGACAGGATGGCCAGGTCCTCGGGGGTGCGTAAGTGGGCCACGTCGAAGGCGCGGTAGCAGAAGCCGCTGATCGGCCAGCCCTTGAGGTACCCCTGCAGCTGCCGCGCGGAGAGGAACTTGATCATTCGGGTGCCCCGGCGCAGGACCGCGGTGCGGCGGATCGGGGCGAGCGCGGCGGCGGCCGACGGGGTTTGGCTCAGGCGGTGGATGGTGGCCCAGTCCAGCGCCCGGGTGACCGGCATCAGCAGCGGCTCGTCCTCCAGGCCGTCGAGGGCCGAGGTGACCTCCGTGGCGTGGACGAAGCGGCGGTACGGCCACTTCGCCCCCGGCCGGGGATTGGGCAGGAAGCCCGGGGCCGAGTGGGTGGCGTATACCTCGTAGGCCGCGCCCTGTGCGATCTCCTCGGCCGGATACGCGACCCCGTCGATCGTCACGCTGTGGGTCGCGGACCCCTCCGCGTGTCCGATTACCGTCACTTGGGCGACGCTAGGGCCGGGTGGTTTTCGGGCGGTAAACGCAGGGTTAACTGCGAACCGAGGGTGGCATGCTTGACGCCGATGAGTGCGAGAAAACACAGCCGCCAGGGAAGCTTCCCTCCGGCGCCCGAAGCGCTGCCGGTCGCCGTGCCGGACAGCCACACCCACATAGACATCACGCTCGAAGAGGGCGACAGCGGGGGCCCGGCCACCGTCGAGGACGCCATCGCCCGGGCCGCGGCGGCCGGCATCGACCGGCTCGTGCAGGTCGGGGTGGACGTCGAGTCGTCGCGCTGGGGGGTCGAGGTGGCCCAGCGGCACCCGGCCGTGGTGGCCACCGTGGCGCTGCACCCCAACGACGCGCCGCGCCAGCACGACCTCGACGCCGCGCTGCGCGAGATCGAGCGCCTGGCCGCCGACCCGCGGGTGCGGGGCATCGGCGAGACCGGGCTGGACTACTTCCGCACCGGCGAGGAGGGGCGCAAAGCGCAGCACGAGAGCTTCCGCGCCCACATCGCGATCGCCAAGCGGCACGGCAAGACGCTGGTCATCCACGACCGGGACGCGCACGCCGACGTGCTGGCCGTGCTCGACGAGGAGGGCGCGCCCGACCAGGTGGTCATGCACTGCTACTCCGGCGACGAGGAGTTCGCCCGGGAGTGCCTGGACCGCGGCTTCCTGCTCAGCTTCGCCGGCACGGTGACCTTCGGCAACGCCGCCCACCTGCGCCGGGCCGCCGCCATCACCCCGCTGGACGGGCTGCTGGTGGAGACCGACGCGCCGTTCCTCACCCCGATGCCGTTTCGCGGCCGGCCCAACGCCTCGTACCTCATTCCGGTGACCGTGCGCGCGCTGGCCGAGGTCACCGGGCACGATCTGGACGCGCTGTGCGCCGCGCTGTCGGCCAACGGCGAACGAGCCTTCGGACGCTGGACGTGAGCCTGCTCGGCCCGGCCGACGTGCGGCAGCTGGCGGAGCGGCTCGGCATCCGCCCCACCAAGCAGCTCGGGCAGAATTTCGTGCACGACCCCAACACCGTGCGCCGGATCGTGCGCGCCGCCGAGCTCGCCCCCGACGACGTGGTGCTCGAGGTCGGGCCGGGGCTGGGCTCGCTCACCCTGGCGCTGCTCGAGCACGGGAACCGGGTCTGCGCGGTCGAGATCGACCCGCCGCTGGCCGCGGCGCTGCCGGAGACCGTGGCCAAGTTCGCCCCGGAGCACGCCGACCGGCTCACCGTCGTGGCGGGGGACGCGCTGCGGGTCGACCTCGGCGGGCACGCGCCGACGGCGCTGGTGGCCAACCTGCCGTACAACGTCGCGGTCCCGGTCGTGCTGCACCTGCTGGCGACCGTGCCCTCGCTGCGGCGGGGGCTGGTGATGGTGCAGAAGGAGGTGGCCGACCGGCTCACCGCCGGCCCGGGGTCGCGGGTCTACGGCGTGCCGAGCGTGAAGCTGGCCTGGTATGCGACCGCGCACCAGGCGGGCAAGGTGCCGGCCTCGGTCTTCTGGCCCGTCCCGAACGTTGAGTCGGGTTTGGTCGGATTTACCGTACATCAGACCCATAGATCGGATAGGTCGGACACCTTCGCCGTCGTGGACGCCGCGTTCGCCCAGCGGCGCAAGATCCTGCGCGGTGCGCTCGCCGGCTGGGCGGGGGGACCGGCCGAGGCCGAGCGGATCCTGCGGGCGGCCGGGATCGACCCCGGGCTGCGCGGCGAGCAGCTCACGGTGGATGACTTCACGCGCATCGCGAGCCAGCGCCGCACGGCCGAGGCGTCCGGGTAGGGTGCAGCAGTGACCGAGCCGCTCTTCTCCGAGGACGAGGAGTTCGACCGGCCGCGCCTCGCCGCGCACGGACCGGTCCGAGTGCGCGTGCCCGCGAAGATCAACCTCCATCTGCACGTCGGCCCCACCCGGCCCGACGGCTACCACGAGCTGACCACCGTGTACCACGCGATCGGCCTCTACGACGAGATCACCGCGCGCCGCGGCGACACGCTGACGCTCACCATGGAGGGCGAGGGCACCGGCGAGCTGTCCCTCGGCGAGGACAACCTCGTCATGCGGGCGGTGCGGGCGCTGGCCGCCGAGACCGGTCACGACCCGCACGCCCGGCTGCACCTGAAGAAGCAGATCCCCATCGCGGCCGGCCTGGCCGGCGGCAGCGCCGATGCCGCGGCCGCGCTGGTGGCCTGCGACCAGCTGTGGGGGACCGGCATGTCCCGCGACGACCTGGCCGTGGTGGCCGCCACGCTGGGCTCCGACATTCCCTTCCTGGTCCTGGGGGGTACGGCCCTGGGCACCGGCCGCGGCGAGCTCGTCAGCCCGATCCTCACGGGCGGGCACACCTGGCACTGGGTGCTGGCCGTCGCCGAGGAGGGGCTGTCGACGCCGGTGGTGTACCGGGCCTTCGACGAGCTCGGCGGGCGCACCAACGCCGGCCCGCCCGACGGGCTGATGGTGGCCCTGCGCCAGCGCAACCCCGAGGTGCTCGCCGGCGAGCTGGCCAACGACCTGCAGGCGGCCGCCCTGCACCTGCGCCCCGAGCTGCAGCAGGTGCTCGACGCCGGCATCGAGGCGGGCGCGCTGGCCGGGCTGATCTCCGGCTCCGGCCCGACCTGCGTCTTCCTGGCCGAGGACGGCCGGCACGCCGCGCTCATCGCCGCCGACCTGGAGGAGCGCCAGTGCTGCCGCGCGGTGCGCACCGCCGTCGGCCCGGTCCCGGGAGCGAGGGTCCTGTAGTGGCCAACATCGTCAACCTCGACAAGGTCTCCAAGACGTACCCCGCCGGGCGCATCTTCGACGAGGTCTCGCTCGGCATCGACGACAGCGACCGGATCGGCATCGTCGGGCTCAACGGGGCCGGCAAGACGACCCTGTTGCGCATGCTCACCAAGGCCGAGGAGCCGGACGAGGGCCGGGTCACCCACCGGCGGGACCTGCGCGTGGCCGCCCTCCCGCAGCGCCTCGACCTGCCGCCCTCGGCGTCGGTCCGGGACGTCATCGTCGGCACGGCGTGGCTGCCGGCCGGCTTCGCGGCGGAGCACGAGTGGGCGGGCGACGCCGGCGTTCGCACGGTGCTCAACGGCCTGGGCATGCCGCACCTCGGCCTGGACGCCCCCGTCGGGCCGATGTCCGGCGGCGAGCGGCGCCGCATCGCGCTCGCCGCGCTGCTGGTCCGCCCGGCCGACCTGCTCATCCTGGACGAGCCGACCAACCACCTCGACGTGGCCGGCATCGCCTGGCTGGCCCGGCACCTGCTGCAGCGCCGCGGCGCGCTCATCGTGGTCACCCACGACCGGTGGTTCCTCGACGCGGTGTGCACGAGCACGTGGGAGGTCGCCGACGCGACCGTGCGCTCCTACGAGGGCGGCTACGCGGCCTGGACCCTCGCCCGGGCCGAGCGCGTGCGGGTGGCCGCCGAGACCGAGGCCCGCCGGCAGAACCTCCTGCGCAAGGAGATCGCCTGGCTGCGCCGCGGCCCGCCGGCCCGCACCAGCAAGCCCAAGTTCCGCATCGACGCGGCCAACGCGCTCATCGCCGACGTCCCGCCGGCCCGCGACACCGTCTCCCTGCAGCGCCTCGCCGTGACCCGGCTGGGCAAGCAGGTGTACGAGCTCGACGGGCTGCGCCTGCAGGCGGGGGAGCGGACCCTGCTCGACGGCGCGGACTGGATCGTCGGCCCGGGCGACCGGATCGCCATCCTCGGCGCCAACGGGGCCGGCAAGACCACGCTCCTGCGCGTGCTGGCCGGCATCCGCGAGCCCGACGGCGGCCGGGTGCTTCGCGGCACCACGGTGCGCGCCGCGTTCCTGTCCCAGGAGCTGCACGAGCTGCCCAACGACCTGCGCCTGCTGGAGGCGGTCGAGGAGGTCGCCAAGCGGGTCAAGCTCGGCGACCGCGAGCTGTCGGCCGCCCAGCTGGCCGAGGTCTTCGGCTTCACCGGCGCGCGGGTCTGGACCCCGGTGTCCGACCTCTCCGGCGGCGAGCGGCGCCGGCTGCAGCTGCTGCGCCTGCTGGCCACCGAGCCGAACGTGCTGCTGCTCGACGAGCCGACCAACGACCTCGACATCGACACGCTGGCCGCGCTCGAGGACCTCCTGGACACGTGGCCGGGGACGCTGGTGGTGGCCAGCCACGACCGGTACCTCGTCGAGCGCGTCGCCGACACCGTCTACGGCATGCACGGCGACGGCCGGCTGGTGCACCTGCCCGGCGGCGTCGACGAGTACCTGACCCATGTCTCGGCCTCCTCGGGCTTCGCGCCGTCCTCGTCTTCGGCCGCCGCTCCTGCTGGCTCGGCTTCTTCCGCCTCGGCTTCGTCCGCCTCGGCCGAGCGCGGCGCCGACCTGCGGGCCAGCGAGAAGGACCAGCGGGCCGCGCGCAAGGAGCTGGCCAAGCTCGAGCGCAGCATCGACCGGCTGAGCCAGAAGGAGGATGCGCTGCACGCCCAGCTGGCCGAGCACGCCACCGACTACGCGAAGATCACCGAGCTGGACGCCCAGCTGCGGGTCGTGCAGCAGGAGAAGACCGAAATCGAGGAGCAATGGCTCGCCCTGGCCGAGATCGCCGGCTGAGCGCATCCTAAGATTCCCTCATGGCGTCTCACTTCCCGATCAACCATCACCTCCGGCCGCTGTACCGGCTGCTCAGCGCGGCGGCAGGCCTTTACATGCTGGTCTTTGGCGTGGTCGGCTTCGTGCAGACCTCCGGCGCCCCGTTCTTCACCCGCGACGAGACCGAGTGGGCCCTTGGCCTGCGCACCAACCCGGCCTTCGCGCTGCTGTCCATCATCGCCGGCGTGGTCGTCCTCGGCGCGAACGTGATTGGCCGCAACGTCGCCCACCAGATCAACCAGCTGGCCGGTGTTCTCCTGACCATCGTCGGCATGGGTTCGCTGGCCGTGATGCAGACCGAGGCGAACATCTTCGCCTTCTCGATGGTGAACGTGATCGTCACCTTCATCCTGGCCGGCGTGATCGGCACCGCGAGCCTCTACGACCGGGTCGGCTCGACGGCCGAGGAGCACCGCCCCCACGCCCACGCGGCGTAACGAGCGCTGCTTCGCGAGCGGCAGGCGTCGGCGCCTGCCGCTCTTTTGTTGGCCGGCCCTAGCGCCTACCCGAGCCCGTGCTTCATTTGCCGGACCGGGTGACCAGGGTCGGCTTGCCCTCCATGTTGGACAGGCCGTTCCACGCCAGGTTGACCAGGTGCGCGGCCACGACCTCTTTCTTGGGCTTGCGCACCTCCAGCCACCACCGGCCGGTGAGCGCGACCATGCCGACCAGCGCCTGGGAGTACAGCTCGGCGAGCTTGGGGTCGAAGCCGCGGCGCTTGAACTCGGCGCCGAGGATGTGCTCGGCCTGGTGGGCCACGTCGTTGAGCACGCTCATGAAGTTGCCCGTCGGCGACATCACCGGCGACTCGCGCACGAGGACCCGGAATCCGTCGGTCTCCGCCTCGATGTAGTCCAGCAGGGCCAGCGCGGCCTGCTCGAGCAGCTCGTGCGGGTGGCCGGCGGTCAGCGCGTTGGTGATGCGCTCCAGCAGGGCGCGGACCTCACGGTCCACCACCACCGCGTAGAGACCCTCCTTGCCGCCGAAGTGCTCGTAGACCACCGGCTTGGAGACCTTCGCCCGCGACGCCACCTCCTCGATGGAGGTGGCGTCGAAGCCCCGCTCGGCGAAGAGCGCACGACCGATGGAAATGAGCTGCTCGCGGCGCTGGGCGGAGGACATCCGCACCCGCGACTTGGTCGAGATCGACGGCGGCGGCGTGGGTGGCCTCGGCTGTTCGTGGTCCTCCGGGCTCTCGGTCACCCGTTCATCGTGCCAGCCCCGATGCGCTTGGCGTCGAGCCGGTCGCGCTTCGGCCAGCGGACGTTGGTGGCCCAGCCCAGCTTCTCGAAGATCCAGATGAGCCGCGCATTGATGTCGATCTGGCCCCGGTCCACCCCGTGGCGGGCGGAGGTGGGGTCGGCGTGGTGCAGGTTGTGCCAGCTCTCGCCGAAGGACAGGATCGCCAGCGGCCAGAAGTTGGTGGCCCGGTCGCCCTCGCGGGTCTCGAACGGCCGCTCGCCGTACACGTGGCAGATCGAGTTGATCGACCAGGTGACGTGGTGCAGCAGGCCGATGCGGACGAGGCCGGCCCAGAAGAACGCCGACAGCGCGCCCTGCCACGACCAGGTGACCAGGCCGGCGATGATCGCGGGCAGGGTGGCCGACAGGGTGACGATCAGCGGGAACGCCTTGTCGATGCGCTGGATGTCCTTGTCGGCCATCAGGTCGGGGGCGAAGCGCTCGCGGTTGGACAGCTCGCGGAAGAACAGCCAGCCCAGGTGCGCGTAGACCAGGCCCTTCACCAGGCCGCCGAAGGACTCCCCGAAGCGCCACGGCGAGTGCGGGTCGCCCTCGCGGTCGGAGAAGGCGTGGTGGCGGCGGTGGTCGGCGACCCACTGCGTCGGGTTGCCCTCGATCGCGGTGCTCCCGGCGATGGTGAGCGCGATGCGCAGGCCGCGATTGGCCTTGAAGGAGCCGTGGGTGAGGTAGCGATGGAATCCGGTCCCGATGCCCAGGCCGCCGATGACGTAGAACACGCCGCCGATGACGACGTCGAGCCAGCTCAGGCCCCATCCCCAGGCGACCGGGACGGCGGCCACCAGCGCGACGAACGGCAGGATCACGAAGCCCCACAGCGCCACGATGATGCCGGGGTGCTGCTTGCCCTCGGTAAGTGGCTTGGGCCCGTGATTGGGGCTGTCGGTGGGCGCGGGGTCAAGGACCGAAACGGACATGGCACCTCTCAAGGAATGTGTCGCCGGCGGAGCTACGCCTACGTCACCGTAACTTACGGGGGCGTAGGTTGGCCATACGAAGCTCGTGTCAAGCCGATTACGCGCCGCGTCGTGTGATCTTCGTCGGTCCTTTGCCCTGACGTGATCGGCCAAATCGTCTCCAGGGTGAGACAAGGTGAGGGAACGTTGCCCTGGGGACAAAAGGAATCGACGCGCAAGCTAGGCTTCGGGTGCGCGCGCGATTGGGGTGTGGGGTAACGGCAGCCCGCAGGCCTTTGGAGCCTCGCAGTCCTGGTTCGAATCCAGGCACCCCAGCCACCTGACTACGATGAGGCGCACCGACACCGTCGAGGAGCCTTCCGTGAGAAACGTGATCATCCTGGCCGCCGGCGAAGGCAAGCGGATGAAGTCGTCGGTTCCCAAGGTCCTGCACCCCCTGCTCGGCCGCACGCTGCTCGGGCACGTGCTGGCCGCGGCCCAGCCGTTCCTGGGCAGCGGCACGGTGACGGTGGTGGTGGGGCACGGGGGCGACCAGGTCCGCGAGCACCTCGCCCAGGTGGCCTCCGAGGCGGTGCCGGTCACCCAGACCGAGCAGCGGGGGACCGGCCACGCCGTGCGCATCGCGCTGGACGCCAGTCCCGAGCTGTCCGGCACCGTGGTGGTGCTCAACGGCGACATCCCGCTGCTGCGGGCCGAGACCCTCGCCGCGCTGGTGCACGCCCACGAGACCGCCAACGCGTCGGCCACCGTGCTGACGGCCGAGGTCGACAACCCCACCGGCCTCGGGCGCATCGTGCGCGACCAGGGCGGCGAGTTCGCGGCGATCGTCGAGGAGCGCGACGCGACACCCGGCCAGCGGGCCATTCGCGAGATCAACTCGGGCGCCTACGTCTTCGAGGCGGCCGCGCTGCGGGAGATGCTGGGGAAGCTCTCCACGAACAACGACCAGGGTGAGGAGTACCTCACCGACGTCATCGGCATGCTGGCCGCGGCCGGCGCCCCGGTCGTCGCGCACCGCGCCCCCGACGCCACCGAGACCCTCGGCGCCAACGACCGGGCGGAGCTGGCCGGCCTGCGGGCGCTCATGCGCGACCGGATCAACGACGAGTGGATGCGGGCCGGGGTGGCCATCATCGACCCGGCCACGACCTGGATCGACGTCACCGTGACGCTCGAGCGCGACGCGGTGATCGAGCCCAACACCCACCTGCGCGGGGCGACCAGCATCGGCGAGGCCGCCGTGATCGGCCCCGACACCTCGCTCATCGACGTGGTGGTCGGCCCGGGCGCCGCGGTCGTGCGCACCCACGCCGTCTCCTCCGAGATCGGCCCGCAGGCCTCCGTCGGGCCCTTCGCCTACCTGCGTCCCGGCTCCCAGCTGGGTCGCAAGTCGAAGGTCGGCACGTTCGTGGAGACCAAGGCGGCGACGCTCGGCGAGGGGGCCAAGGTCCCGCACCTGTCCTACGTCGGCGACGCCACCATCGGCGAGCACACCAACATCGGCGCGGCCACCGTCTTCGTCAACTACGACGGCGTGCGCAAGCAGCGCTCGGTGATCGGCGCCCACGCCCGCACCGGCGCGGACAACATGTTCGTCGCCCCGGTGCACGTGGGTGACGGAGCCTACACCGCCGCCGGCAGCGTGATCGTCAAGGACATCCCGCCCGGTGCGCTCGGCGTCTCCCGCGCCACGCAGCGCAACATCGAGGGCTGGGTAGAGCGCAAGCGGGCTGGCACCGCCGCCGCCGAGGCGGCCAGGGGGGCCCTGGCACGTGAAGAAAACCACGCCGAGGCCGGTCAGGTGGCTGAATCGAGTCCGCGCGACGAACAATGAGCGCAACCACGAGATCGGGAGCGGGCAACCCCAATGGCCAGCATCAGTTCGGAGAACCGCAAGAACCTCATGCTCTTCTCCGGCCGGGGGTTCCCCGCGCTGGCCGAGGAGATCGGCGCCGGGCTCGGGGTCGACCCGACCCCGATGGACGCCTACGACTTCGCCAGCGGTGAGATCTTCATCCGGTACCGCGAGTCCGTCCGCGGTTCGGACGCGTTCGTAGTCCAGTCGATGGTCTCGCCGATCAACGACTGGCTGATGGAGACGCTCATCATGGTCGACGCGCTCAAGCGCGGTTCGGCCAAGCGCACCACGGTCGTGCTGCCGTTTTACCCGTACGCGCGGCAGGACAAGAAGCACCGCGGCCGCGAGCCGATCTCGGCCCGGCTGATCGCCGACCTGCTCAAGACGGCCGGGGCCAACCGGATCCTCACCGTCGACCTGCACACGGCACAGATCCAGGGCTTCTTCGACGGGCCGGTCGACCACCTGTTCGCCATGAACACGCTGGCCGACCACATCGACGCGAAGTACGCGGGGCGGCCGATCACCGTGGTCGCCCCCGACTCCGGCCGGGTGCGGGTGGCCGAGCGCTGGACCGACCGGCTGGGTGGCTGCCCGCTGGCCTTCATCCACAAGACCCGCGACCCCAGCAAGCCCAACCAGGTGGTGGCCAACCGGGTCGTCGGCGAGGTCGAGGGCCGGGTCTGCCTGATCGTCGACGACATGATCGACACCGGCGGCACGATCGTCAGCGCGGCCGACATCCTCTTCAACGAGGGGGCCGCCGACGTCGTGGTTGCCGCCACCCACCCGGTGCTGTCGGACCCGGCCTGCGAGCGGCTCGACGCCAGCCGGATCAGCGAGGTCGTGGTGACCAACACGCTTCCGCTGCCGGCCGACCGCAAGGTGGAGAAGATCACCCAGCTGTCCATCGCCCCGCTGCTGGCCCGGGCCATCCGCGAGGTCTTCGACGACGGCTCCGTAACGACCCTTTTCGGCGGTCTGTCGTAATTCCCGCCATCAGAAACGTCTCCGGCTGAGCCAGCCCGCCGAAAGGCCGTTCCTCCAGTGGAGGGACGGCCTTTCGGTTGGGCTGGCCTCCCGCCCGGTTCTCCGGTGGAGTCCCCACGTGGAGCGAAGCTACGGCTGACGGAGCGTGATTCGCACATCCAGGCGGGGAGGGTGTTAGATGCCCTTCCGGGCTTGGGTAAGATAGTGCGGTTGCCACGGCGAGGGTGCTCCCACGGGCCGGGCGTGCGGTTCCTTTATGACTGCCGGGTGGTTGCCACCCCGGCGGCCACACAGGGACCGGCATGACGGCCGAGCGGGCTCCGTGATCGACGCGGTGCTCCGGGCTTGTGCCCCGTGCGCCCCCTCGCCCGAGCGCCGCACCAAGACAACTGTTACCGGTCGCGCCGGCCGGTGCCCGCCGCACAACCGCATCAGGAGTTTTGTCGTGTCCGAGGTAAAGATCAGCGCCGAGCCCCGCACCGAGTTCGGCAAGGGTGGTGCCCGCCGCACGCGCCGGGCCGGCAAGGTGCCCGCCGTGCTGTACGGCCACGGCGAGAAGCCCCGCCACATCGCCCTCCCTGCCCGTGAGTTCGCCGCGGCCATCCGTCACGGCGGCATGACCCAGGTCTTCAACATCGAGATCTCCGACGGCAGCGCCGCCCTGGCCCTGCCGAAGGCGATCCAGCGTGACCCGATCAAGGACACCTTCGACCACGTGGACCTGCTCGTGGTCCGCCGCGGCGAGAAGGTCACCGTCGACATCCCGGTCCAGCTGACCGGCGAGGCGGCCCGTGACACGCTGATCATGCACGAGAGCAGCACGCTGTCCGTCCTGGCCGACGCGACCAAGCTGCCCGAGCACCTCGAGGCCTCGATCGAGGGCCTGGGGGCGGGTAGCCACGTCACCGCGGCCGACGTCAAGCTCCCGGCCGGCGTCGAGCTCGCCGCCGACGGCGAGCTGGTCATCGCGGTCATCACCGCGGCGCCGACCGCGACGGTCGAGGCCGAGGGTGAGGCCGGCGCCGAGGCCGAGACGGCCGCCGCCGAGGCCTGATCAATCTGGAACGAGTGAGGCCGCGGACCGCCGGGAACGGTGGCCGCGGCCTTCATCGTGCGAGGAGGCACGCGTGACGGACGCCGCGCCGTGGCTGGTCGTCGGCCTGGGCAACCCCGGGCCGGATTTCGCCCGGCACCGCCACAACGTCGGCTTCATGGTCGTGGACCTGCTCGCCCAGCGGGCCGGCCTGCGCTTCGGCAAGCACCGCCGGATGGTGGCCGACGTGGCCGAGGGCCGGCTGCGCGTCGGCGGCCCGCGCCTGGTGCTGGTCAAGCCGCTGACCTTCATGAACCTCTCGGGCGGCCCGGTGGCCGGGCTGGCCCAGTTCTACAAGGTGCCGCGGGAGCGGGTCGTCGCGGTCCACGACGAGCTGGACATCGCCTGGACCCAGCTGCGCCTCAAGCAGGGCGGCGGCGAGGGCGGCCACAACGGCCTGCGCTCGATGTCGAGCTCGCTGGGCGGCAAGGACTACCTGCGGGTGCGCTTCGGCGTCGGCCGCCCGCCGGGCCGGCAGAACCCCGCCGACTTCGTCCTGTCCGACTTCTCGTCGGTCGAGCGCAAGGAGCTCGACTACTTCGTGGACCGGGCCGCGGACGCGGTCGAGATGATCATCGACCAGGGCCTCGAGGCGGCCCAGAACCGGTATCACGCGGACTGAACATCGCGGTCATTGCTCTAATCGTTCCGCTGCGTGCGGTGTCGTGACGAATGTCTGACTTGCACGTTGTACTCAAGGTTGCACCGTAAGGAGCGGTTCCCCTTGAGGAGGCGGCGTGGCGATCGACAGCGGGCGAGCTCGGGAAGGCTTTCACCGGCCGGCCCACCTCCGCCGCGAGGGCCGCCCCGGCGCCGCCCGCCGCGAGGAACACGCCGTTGTCACCGCCCGCGAGGAACGCACGGCCGCCGCCCGTCGCGAGGAGCACACGGTTGCCGGCCGCCGCGAGGAGCGCACCGCTGCTGGCCGCCGCGAGGAGCACGCGGTTACCGGCCGCCGCGAGGAGCGCACCGCTGCTGGCCGCCGCGACGAGCACGCCGTTGCCGGCCGCCGCGAGGAGCGCGTCCCGAACGTCCGCCGCGAGGCGCGCCCGCCGTCCCAGCAGCGCGAGCGCGCGATCGCCCCGGACGACCAACCGGGCAGCCCAGGCGGGCGGCCCGCCGCCCCCACGGTCAGGACCGCGTCGACGCCCCCCGCCCAGCCGCCGGCCGCCAACCCTGTCACGCCGATCGTGCACCAGCCGGCCCCGGTCTACGGCCGCCCGGCCGTCCCGGCCCGCGGCCGCCGCCCGAGCCCCGCGACCGGTCCCCGCCTGGGCAACCGCCGGTCGCTGGCCGGGCAGCCCGCCCGGGCGCGGGTCGCGGCCCCGGTCTCGCCGGCGCCGGGCCCGGTCCCGCCGGCCGAGGTCGACCCGGAGCTCGCCGCCCAGGTCGAGGACGCCGTCCAGGGCGGCGCCCCCTTCGTCAGGACCCGCGACACGAAGCCGGCCGCCGCCCCCGAGCCGGGAGGACGCGCGTCCCGGCACCGCGCGCGGTGGGCGTGGGAGGGGCGCTACCTGCGCACCCTGCTCGTGCTGGACTTCGCGATCGGCCTGATCGCGGGAGGTATCGCCTTCCAGGCCCGCTTCTCCAACGGCCTCACGACGTACAACCGCTGGTACGTGCTGCTGTCGGCCCTCCTGCCGATCGCGTTCACCGCGAGCCTCGCGGCCAACCGGGCGTACGAGAAGCGGCATCTCTTCGTCGGCACCGACGAGTACCAGCGCGTGCTGCGCGCCGGCCTGGCCCTGACCGCCGCCACCGTGTTCGTGGCCTACGCGACCGAGACCCGCATCGCCCGCGGCTGGTTCGTGATCGCCCTGCCGTTGGTGACGTTCGCCTGCCTGCTGGCCCGGTTCGTCCTGCGCAAGCTGCTGCACCGGGCCCGCAAGAGCCGGGGCGCCTGCATGCGCCGGGTGGTGGTGGTCGGCCACGAGCTCGCCGTCGAGGCTATGGCGCGGCAGTTGCACCGCGAGCGGTACCACGGCCTGAAAGTCGTCGGCGCGTGCCTGCCCACCGCCGGCGAGGTCGCCGACGTGCCGGTCCTGGGCACCTTCGACGAGATCGCGGGCGCGGTCCGCCGGGCCCGGGCCGACACCGTGCTCGTCCTGTCCTGCCCGGAGCTGGACGGCCACGCCCTGCGCCGGCTGGCCTGGCACCTGGAGCGCGACGACATCGACCTGATCGTGGCCAGCACCCTCATCGACGTGGCCGGCAGTCGCACGACCATCCGTCCGGTGGACGGCCTGCCGATGCTGCACGTCGAACACCCGACCCTGACCGGGGCCCGCCGACTGGTCAAGTCCTTCGTCGATCGGGTGGGCGCGGCGGTACTCCTGGTGCTCGCCAGCCCCTTGTTGGCCCTCTTGGCGCTAGCGGTTCGCATGGACTCCGCTGGGCCGGTACTGTTCCGTCAGGTACGAGTGGGCAAGGACGGTCACGAGTTCGTGATCTTCAAGTTCCGGACCATGCACATCGACGCCGAAGCCCGCCTGGCCGAGCTGCGGCACCTCAACGAAGTCGACGGCGCGCTGTTCAAACTGCGCAACGACCCGCGGGTCACCCGCGTCGGGCGGCTTCTGCGCAAGTTTTCACTCGACGAGCTGCCACAGTTACTCAACGTGATCGGCGGCAGCATGTCACTGGTCGGGCCTCGCCCGCCGCTGCCCGAGGAGGTCGCCGTGTATCCGGACGACGCCCGGCGCCGGCTGGCGGTGCGGCCCGGGATGACCGGCCTCTGGCAGGTGTCCGGACGGTCGGACCTATCGTGGGACGAAGCGGTCCGCCTCGACCTGCAGTACGTGGAGAACTGGTCGCTTTCCCTGGACCTGGTGATCATGCTGCGGACGTTGAGCGCGGTGACCCGAGGGGCTGGAGCGTACTGATGACCGACTTACCACCCGCCACGGACGGCGGGTTCGCCCGCTGGCTGGCCCAGCGCGCCGGCGACCTGTTGCTGAAGCTGCGCGAGGAGATGGGCTATGCCGACCCCGGCGCGCTGCGCAAGGCCGGCGACCGGCTCTCGCACGAGTTCCTGGTCGCCCAGCTGGCGCGCTGGCGCCCGGCCGACGCGGTGCTCTCCGAGGAGGGCGCCGACAGCGCGGCCCGGCTGAGCGCCGAGCGCGTCTGGATCGTCGACCCGCTGGACGGCACCCGCGAGTTCGGCGAGGAGGGCCGGGCCGACTGGGCCGTGCATGTGGCCCTTTATGCCGGCCGTCTGGTCGCCGGCGCGGTGGCGCTGCCGGCCCAGCACTGCGTGCTCGGCACCGACGTCCCGCCGCCGTTCCCGCCGATGCCGGGCGTGCTGGGCGAGCCGATCCGGCTGGCCGCCTCCCGCAGCCGCCCGCCGGCCCTGCTGGCCGACCTGGCCGAGAAGCTGCCGATCGAGCTGGTGCCGATGGGCTCGGCCGGCGCCAAGATCGCCGCGGTCATCGACGGGGCGGTCGACGCCTACGTCCACGCGGGCGGACAGTACGAGTGGGACTCCGCCGCCCCGGTCGCTGTGGCTCTCGCCACGGGCTTGCACGCTTCCCGTATCGACGGGACTACGTTGGAATACAACCAGCCCGACCCCCGCCTGCCCGACCTGGTGGTGTGTCGGAAGGCATTGGCGCCGCAACTGCTGGCCGCGATCAACAGCTGAAAGGTCCCCGCCAACTCATGAGCGGTACGAAGCAGAGCGGAGTGGCCGCTCATCAGGTAGGCAGCCTCGAGCTCGGTGCAGTGGAGGTGCTCGCGTGAGCCGCGTGCCCTACCGCGTCTCCCATCTGGACGCGCTCGAGGCCGAGAGCCTGTTCATCATGCGCGAGGTGGTCGCCGAGTTCGAGCGGCCGGTGCTGCTGTTCTCGGGCGGCAAGGACTCGATCGTGATGCTGCGGCTGGCCGAGAAGGCGTTCGCGCCGGCCAGGATTCCGTTCCCGGTCATGCACGTGGACACCGGTCACAACTTCCCCGAGGTGCTGGAGTACCGGGACCGGCGGGTGAACGAGCTCAACGTGCAGCTGATCGTGGCCAGCGTGCAGGAGGCGATCGACTCCGGCATGGTGCGCGAGTCGGCCGACGGCATGCGCAACCGGATCCAGACGCCGGTGCTGCTGGACGCCGTGGAGAAGTACCGCTTCGACTCCCTCTTCGGCGGGGCGCGGCGGGACGAGGAGAAGGCGCGGGCGAAGGAGCGGGTGTTCAGCTTCCGCGACGACTTCGGCCAGTGGGACCCGCGCAACCAGCGGCCGGAGCTGTGGGCGCTGTACAACGCGCGGATCGCCCCCGGCGAGTCGATCCGGGTCTTCCCGCTGTCCAACTGGACCGAGCTGGACGTGTGGCACTACATCGCCCGCGAGAACATCGACCTGCCCAGCATCTACTACGCCCACGACCGCGAGGTCGTCGACCGCGGCGGGATGCTGTATGCGATCAACGAGTTCCTGCCGCTCAAGGCCGGGGAGACGCCGTTCGTCGAGCGGGTGCGCTACCGGACCGTCGGCGACGCCAGCTGCACGGCGGCCGTGCGCAGCGACGCCGACACGATTGACATGGTCATCGACGAGGTGGCGGCGACCCGGATCACCGAGCGGGGCGCGACCCGGGGCGATGACAAGGTGAGCGAGGCGGCGATGGAAGACCGCAAGCGTGAGGGGTACTTCTAGATGACCGCCGTGATCGAACGCCAGATGGACCTGCTTCGCTTCGCCACCGCCGGCTCGGTCGACGACGGCAAGTCGACGCTGATCGGGCGGCTGCTGTACGACTCGAAGGCCATCTTCGAGGACCAGCTGGAGGCCGTCGAGGCGACGTCGCGCTCGCGCGGCGACGAATACACCAACCTCGCGCTGCTCACCGACGGCCTGCGGGCCGAGCGGGAGCAGGGCATCACGATCGACGTGGCGTACCGCTACTTCGCCACGCCCCGCCGCAAGTTCATCATCGCCGACACGCCCGGGCACATTCAGTACACCCGGAACATGGTCACCGGGGCGTCGACCGCCGACCTCGCGCTGATCCTCGTCGACGCCCGCAAGGGCCTGGTCGAGCAGTCCCGCCGGCACGCGTTCCTGTGCTCGCTGCTGCGGGTGCCGCACCTGGTGCTCTGCGTGAACAAGATGGACCTGGTCGACTACTCGCAGGAGGTCTTCGAGCGCATCGCGGACGAGTTCACCTCGTTCGCCGCCAAGCTCGAGGCGCCCGACCTGACGGTCATCCCGATCTCCGCCCTGCACGGCGACAACCTCGTGACCCGCAGCGAGAACATGCCCTGGTATGAGGGGCCCTCCCTGCTGCACCACCTGGAGCACGTGCACATCGCCTCCGACCGCAACCTCGTCGACGTGCGGTTCCCGGTGCAGTACGTGATCCGCCCGCAGTCCACCACGGTGTCGGACTACCGCGGCTACGCCGGCCAGATCGCCAGCGGCGTGATGAAGCCCGGCGACGAGGTCATGGTGCTGCCGTCCGGCTTCACCACCCGGATCACGCACATCGAGACGGCCGACGGCGAGCTGGCCGAGGCCTACCCGCCGATGTCGGTAACGATCCGGCTGGCCGACGAGATCGACATCGCCCGAGGCGACCTGATCTGCCGGCCCCACAACGCGCCGGCCGTCGCCCAGGACATCGAGGCGATGATCTGCTGGATGGACGAGACCCGCCCGCTCACCGTGGGCGGCAAGTATGCGATCAAGCACACCACCCGCTCGGCCCGCACGGTGGTCCGCGGGCTGCAGTACCGGCTGGACGTCAACACGCTGCACCGGGACGACTCGGCGACCCAGCTCTCGCTCAACGAGATCGGCCGCGTGAAGCTGCGCACGACGGTGCCGCTGCTGGCCGACGAGTATCGGCGCAACCGCACCACCGGCGGCTTCATCATCATCGACGAGTCGACCAACCGCACGGTCGGCGCCGGGATGATCATCGAGGCCGGCTGAGTCTCGGGCCCGCCGCATTCCTGCGGCGGGCCAGATTCCTCGCCCAGGCCGGCCCGGCGCACTACGCCTGGCCGGCCCCGGGGCGCAGCGCACGTCCCGGGCAAGCAGCGGTAGCCGGGCTTTGTGGGCCGCACGCAGACGAACCCGGGTATGCAACAGGCCCTACGACGGCTGGCGCGGCGGGGGAACCGGCCGCGCCACCGCGATCCGGGCCACCCGGCGGCCCTCGACCGTGCTCACCCGCAGCTGCCAGCCGTTGTGGCGCACGTGGTCGCCGACCGCCGGCACCCGGCCCAGCCGCGCCATGAGGAAGCCGGCCACCGTCTCGTAGGGACCGGTCGGCAGCGCCAGCCCGATGCGCTCGGCCAGGTCGGCGAGGTTGAGCCGGCCGTCGACCTCGTCCACCCGGGGCGGGGCGGGCGGCGCGTCGTACTCGTCGTGGATCTCCCCGACGAGCTCCTCGATCAGGTCCTCGAGGGTCACGATGCCGGCCGTGCCGCCGTACTCGTCGACGACGACGGCCAGGTGATGGCCCTCCCGCCGCATCTCCGACAGCGCGGCGAGCACCCGCTTGCTGGCCGGCAGCCGCTTCACCTCGCGCGTGAGGTGGCGCAACGTGGCGGCCGGGTCGACGGCCGGCGGCAGGGTCAGGTCGCGCACGTGGACGAAGCCGAGGACGTCGTCCGGGTCGCCGTCGATGACCGGGAAGCGGGAGTGGGTGGCCCGCCGCATGGCGCGGATGGCGTCGGGAACGGTCAGCGACGCGTCGAGGAAGACCACGTCGGTGCGCGGCACCATCAGCTCGCGCACGTGCGCCGTGCCCGAGTTCACCGTGATGAGGGTGCGCAGCTCAGCCTCGGATATCCGGGCGTTCGCCGGGGTAGCGTGAAGACGCTCCGCCCAGCGGCTCAGGAGGGCGGCCACAGCCTGCCGTATGGTTCCGGGGCCATTCTGATACTGGCCGGGCTCCGGCATGACACAAAGTGTAGGCGGCCGGCTCCCACGGGCTCATGGGCGATGTGTAAATTTGTTGGAACACGTCGATTTTTGGGGAGGTTCTCGTGAAGCTGCTCGTCACCGGGGGCGCCGGCTACATCGGCAGCATCGTCACCGCGCTGCTGCTGGACGCCGGTCACGAGGTGGTGGTGCTCGACGACCTCTCCACCGGGCATGCCGAGGCGGTGCCGTCCGGGGCCCGGTTCGTGCGCGGCCGGGTGCACGACACGATCGGCGAGATCCTCACGCCGTCCGAGGGCTTCGAGGGTGTACTGCACTTCGCCGCCTTCATCGCGGCGGGGGAGAGCGTGCAGCGGCCGGAGAAGTACTGGGAGAACAACGCGATCGGCACCCTGCGCCTGCTCGAGGCCATGCGCGCGGCCGACGTGCGGCGCCTGGTGTTCTCCTCCACGGCTAACGTGTACGGCGACCCCGACGAGGTGCCGATCCCGGAGACGGCCGCGGTCCGCCCGCCCAACCCCTACGCGACCTCCAAGCTCGCCGCCGACCACGCGCTGACCGGCTACGCGACGGCCCACGGGCTGGCGGCGGTCAGCCTGCGGTACTTCAACGTCGCCGGCGCCCTGCGCCGCCCCGACGGCTCGATGATCGGCGAGCGGCACGACCCGGAGACGCATCTCATCCCGATCGCGCTGCAGGTCGCGGCCGGCCGCCGGGAGAAGCTGCAGCTCTTCGGCGACGACTACGAGACCTTCGACGGCACCAACATCCGCGACTACATCCACGTCGCCGACCTGGGGGCGGCCCACCTGCTGGCGCTGTTCACCATGGACGGGCCGGGGCACCGGGTCTACAACCTCGGCAGCGGGACCGGGTTCTCCAACCGGCAGGTCGTCGAGGTGGTGCGGGAGGTCACCGGTCACGCGATTCCGGTGGAGATGGCGCCGCGGCGGCCCGGCGACCCGGCGCGGCTGGTCGCGTCGTCGGAGAAGGCGAGGCGGGAGCTGCGGTGGACTCCGCAGCACCCGGAGCTGGCCACGATGGTCGCCGACGCCTGGGCCTTCATGCGGCGCGCCTGATCGAGGAGATTCGATAAGTCGGGCACTCCGTGCCGCGACTTATCTGACTTCTCGCCCGACGGGTCATTTGCCCGACTCTTGCGTTTCGTCCGCTTTTACTGGGCGTTGATCTTCTGCCAGGTGGAGCCGTCGACCGAGAACGCGGTGTAGACGGAGAACATCTGGTAGGCCACGTAGCCGGCCTGCGTGCGGGCGATCCGGAGGGTCGGGTGCAGGCCTTCCAGGCGGTGCCACGACGCGCCGCCGTTCTCGGAGACCAGCCAGTGGCCGTACCCGTCGACGATCAGGACCCGGCCGTCGAGCAGCAGCACGGCGTCGCCGCCGATGGTGGCCTGGCCCGCGGTCGGGTGGACGGGGCCGAAGGTCGCGCCGCCGTCCACCGACTGGGCCACCGCCAGCAGGTGGTCCGTCCCGGCGGTGGCGTCCGGCGGGCTCACCACGGTGACGAAGACGGTCCGGCCCAGCGTCGCCGCCCGCGCGTAGGCGTTGGCGGGCAAGCCCGGGAAGGCGTGCACGGCCCAGGTGGCCCCGGCGTCCCGGCTCACGGCGAGCGCCGGGCGCCCGTCCGCGTCGCGGCCGCCGACCCACCACGCGCCGTCGCCGGCGCGCACCGGCGACCACCAGCAGGCCGTGATCGGCGGCTGGGCCGGGACGGGGGCGAGGGTGTCGCCGTCGACCGCGGCCGTGGTGGCGCCGCACCCGTCGCCGAGCGGCAGGAGCCGGGCGGTGCCGGAGGGCGCGGCCGGCGGACCGGGAGGGGTCGCCACCGGCGCACCCCAGTGCTCCCCGTCGACGGTGCTCGCGCGCTGGTAGGCCGGGGCGGGGCCGACGATCGTCACGCCGCCCGGGCCGGCCACGAGCGTGGGCACCCCGGCGATCGGCGAGGGCAGGGTGCGAAAGGTCCGTCCGCCGTCGGTGGTGGCGCTGACCCAGGCCCGGCAGCAGTCGGCGGTGAGCAGGAAGCCCCGGTCGGCGTCGAGGAACTCGGCGGCGCGGATCGACCCGGGTAGGTCGCGCGGCGCCTCGGGCAGGCCGTCGATGGTGATCCCCTCGGCGCTCCAGGTCTGGCCCGGGCCGGCCGCCGACGCGGCCACCACCGGCGGCGGGGAGTCGCCGGCGCGCTTTGCGGTGAGCGCCGTCCCGGCGATCGCGAGGGCGGCCAGCGCGGCCACCCCGGCCGCCGCGGCGCGCCGGCGGCGGCGCAGGGCGGCGGCCCGGGCGGCGATGACCGCCAGCGGCGGCTGCTCGATGCCGTCGAGGCGGTCGCGCTCGGCCCGCAGGCGGGTCTCCATCCGGTCAGGCACGGGCCACCTCGTAGCCGTCGAGCCGCGCGGCCAGCGCCGCCCGCTCCCGGGACGGGCGCGACTTCTGGTCAGGCACGGGCCACCTCGTAGCCGTCGAGCTGCGCGGCCAGCGCCGCCGGCTCCCGGGACGGGCGAGACTTCTGGTCAGGCACGGGCCACCTCGTAGCCGTCGAGCTGCGCGGCCAGCGCCGCCCGCCCCCGGGACAGGCGCGACTTCACGGTGCCGGCGGGGACGCCCAGCGTGGCGGCGATCTCGTCGACGCTGAGGTCGGCGTAGTAGTGCAGCACGATGACCTCCCGGAAGGTGCGTGGCAGGACGTCGAGCGCCCTGGTCAGGTCGGTTCGCAGGTCGGTGTCGGGGGCGGGCGGCTCGCCCAGTGGGTGCTCGCGCAGGAGGATCAGGTCGAGGACCCGGCGGCGGCGCCATCGCCGGCGCACGACGTTGACGGCGACCGTGCGCAGCCAGGCCTCGGGGTTGTCGATGCCGGCGAACCCGCGCGGGCGCGCCAGGGCCCGCGCGAACGCCTCTTGCACGACGTCCTGGGCCTCGGTGAGGTCAGTGGTGAACGCGAAGAGCTGCACGACCAGCCTGCGGTAGCAGGCGTGGTACACCTCCGCGACGTCGCCCACGCCCACCACGATCCCCGAGCCCGCCGTCCGGTTCCCCGGATTCACGGTCTAATTCGGCAGCACGGTGGCGGACAGGGCGGCCTCCTGCCATGCGTGGGCGTCCGTCGATACCCTGGCCGAGGTGCCCAGGGACGCGTAGCCGTTGTCGACCGGGGCGATGGCACCGCCCGGCCCGCTGCCGGCGGCGAAGTGCTCGCCGTCGTTGCTCTCCAGGAAGTACGTCGTGGCGTCCGCCTGAACCCACAGCAGCAGCGAGCGGTCGGGGCGGATCAGCGCCCCGAACGGCCGGTTGTCCAGCGACTTCAGCGCCGCTGGGAGCGCGACGGCGTCGCGGACCTCGCGCCAGTTCGCGCCGCCGTCGGAGGTGCGGAAGAGGCGGATCGAGGTCCTGTACCGCACGAAGGCCCACGCCTGCTGCCCGTCCTTGGTCACCACCGTCGGCACGTCGATGCCGGCCGGGGTGTCCAGGCTCTGGGTGGTCCAGCGCTGGCCCTGGTCCCTGCTCACGCTCACCGCCGGCGCCCCGGTGTGCAGGTCGGCGCCGGCCACCCACCACCCGGCCACGGCCGGCTGTCCGATGACCACCGTGCGCCGGGCCATTGGCGGCTGGCCGATCAGGCTCAGCGCGCCGTCCTTCTCACGCACGCCGAACAGGTCGCCGTACTGCACCAACTGCACCACCCGGTCCTGCGCCCCGAGCGGCAGGTGCTCGCTCGGCCCGACCACGACCTGGCCGGGCTGGGTGGTGGCCTGCGCGCGGGCGTCCTCGGAGATGCGGAACCGCACGCAGGAGCGCGACGCCCCGCCGACCTCGCCGCTGAGCATGTAGGTGTCGGCCGTGATCCGGGTGATCTGGACGCCGGAGAGCTTGTCCAGCGGGCTGCCGCGCAGCGCGTCGACGAGGAAGGGCGTGCGGCGGGTGGTGTCGTCGCCCAGCGTGGTGACCTGCAGGCTGCACCGCCGGGCCTGCGGCACCTCGACGCAGACGTCGACCGCGGCGACCAGGTTGGGCAGGTCGCCCGCGGCGGCCACCACGGTGACCGTGGACGGGAACTTGTTGAAGGCGCTCGGCGTGACCGCCGGCGTCGAGGCCTCGGGCAGGTCGGGGTTGGGGCCCAGCACCGCGGGCGCGGGCCGGCCGAACGCCCCGGCCAGGGCGACCGGCGCGAGGACGCCGAGCGTGCCCATCAGCGCGCCGAGCACGGCCATCCGGTCGCGCAGCCGGACCCGCCCGGCGCGCCGGTAGAGCGTGGTGAAGTCGGGCACCCAGGTGGCCGCCTCGATCTGCGACCGCAGCGTGCGGAAGTCCAGGTCAGGGCGCATCCCGCACCTCCTGCGGGCGTTCCGCCGGCGCAGGGGGCAGGTAGGGGCGGCGGCGCTGGGCGTCGTCGCTCGCGTCGGCGTCGCTGAGCAGGGTGGCGAGCATGGCGCGGCCGCGGGACAGCCGGGCCTTGACCGTGCCGACCGGGACGCCGAGCGCCTCGGCGACCTCGTGCACGGACATGTCGGCGAGGTGGTGCAGCACGATCGTCTCCCGCGTGGCCTGCGACAACTGTTGCAGGGCGGCGACCAGGGCGACCCGGTTGGGGTCGACGCCCGGCACGCTCTCCACCGGTCGGGCGACCCGGCCGCTGCGCACCAGTGTGTCGAACAGGCGGCGCCGGCGCCAGCGCGTCCGGGCCAGGTTCATCGCCACGGTGCGCAGCCACGCCTCGGGGTCGGCGACGTCGAGGAACTGCCGCGGCCGGGCGAGGGCCCGCGCGTACGCCTCCTGGACGAGGTCCTGGGCCTCGGCGTGGTCGCCGGTGAGCGCGTAGAGGGCGGCCACCAGGCGGCGGTAATGGGCCTGGTACGCGTCGCGTACGGCCTCGCGTGCCTCCAGCTCGTCGCCCACGTGCCACCCCCTCGGCTCACCCGTCACGCTACCCAGACAGACGCCTGTGTGGCGTCCGCGGTTGCGCCTGACAGAATGGCGGCATGTCGTCTCCCGCCAGGCCTCGGGTGCTCTCCGGCATCCAGCCCACCGCCGACTCGTTCCACCTGGGCAACTACCTCGGTGCCCTGCGCAACTGGGTGGCCATGCAGGAGACGCACGACACCTTCTACTGCGTGGTCGACCTGCACGCGATCACGATGGGTCACGACCCGGCGCTGCTGCGCAAGCGCACCCGGGTGAGCGCCGCCCAGCTGCTGGCCGTGGGGCTCGACCCGGAGCGCTGCACGCTCTTCGTGCAGAGCCACGTGCCGGAGCACCCGCAGCTGGGCTGGGTGATGAACTGCCTGACCGGCTTCGGCGAGGCCAGCCGGATGACGCAGTTCAAGGACAAGTCGGCCAAGCAGGGCGCCGACCGCACCAGCGTCGGGCTGTTCACGTACCCGATCCTGCAGGCGGCGGACATCCTGCTGTACCAGGCCGACGCCGTGCCGGTCGGCGAGGACCAGCGCCAGCACCTCGAGCTGACCCGCGACCTGGCCCAGCGCTTCAACACGACGTTCGGGCCGACGTTCACCGTGCCCTCGCCGTACATCATCAAGGACACGGCGAAGATCACAGATCTCCAGGAGCCGACGGCCAAGATGTCCAAGTCGGCCTCGACCGCCAACGGGCTGGTCGAGCTGCTGGAGGAGCCGTCGCGGATCGCCAAGAAGATCAAGTCGGCGGTCACCGACACCGGCCGCGAGATCCTCTTCGACCCGGTGGACAAGCCCGGCGTGTCCAACCTGCTCACGATCTACGCGGCGCTGACCGGCCGGACGATCGAGGAGCTGGTCGAGTCGTACGCCGGGAAGGGCTACGGCGACCTGAAGAAGGAGCTCGCCGAGGTCGTGGTCGAGTTCGTCAAGCCGATCCAGGAGCGCACCCGCACCTACCTCGACGACCCGAGCCAGCTCGACAAGCTGCTGGCGATCGGCGCCGAGAAGGCCCGCGCGGTGGCGGCGCCCACGCTCGCGTCCGTGTACGACCGCATCGGCTTCCTCGCCCCCGGCGCTGCCGCGCAGTAACGGTGGACAGGACCACCATAGGCGTCCGTATCGACATCCCGGAGCCGTGGGGCGGCGAGCTGACCGCCGCCCGGCTGGCGGCCGGGGACACGGTCGCGGAGACCGTGCCGGCCCACGTCACCCTGCTCGCGCCGACCGAGGTCGCCGCCGCGGACCTGCCGGAGATCCACCGGCACCTGCGCGAGGTGGCCCGGGCGCAGCGGCCCTTCACCGTGCACCTGCGCGGGACGGGCACGTTCCGCCCGGTCACCCAGGTGGTGTTCGTGGCCGTCGCGGCCGGCATCAGCGAGTGCGAGCAGCTGCACGAGGCGGTGCTGGCGGCCGGCGCGATCCGGGCGCTGGCCCGGTTCCCGTACCACCCGCACGTCACGGTCGCCCACGACGTGCCGGCGGCGCAGCTCGACGCCACCTTCGCCGAACTCGCCGGCTACGAGGCCACCTTCCCCGTCGGCGGGTTCACCCTTTTCGAACATGATCGCGACGGACGGTGGCGACCCTATGCGGAGTACCTGCTCGCAGCGGACGATTGAGCGGTGAGCACCCTCGACCGGCTGGAGGCCGGGTTCGATCGCGTGGTTGCCGCGGGCCGGGCCCGGTCGCGGGTGTTCGACCACGTCTGGCGGGCCGGGCAGCGGTACTTCGACGTCGACGCCGGCCGCCTGGCCGCCGCGACGGCCTACTACGGCTTCTTCGCCGTGTTCGCCATGGCGGTCGTGCTGTTCTTCGTCCTCGGCCGGGTGCTCGGCGGCAACAAGCTCGTGGTCGAGCGGGTCCAGGTCTACCTGCAGGCCAACCTGCCGCAGCTGCACTCCGACGAGATCTTCGCGGGCAGCCAGCAGATCGGCCTCCTGGCCATGGTCGGCCTGATCGTGGCCGGCGTCGGCTGGGTGGAGAACCTGCGCTCGTCGCAGCGGGCGCTGTGGCAGCTGCAGCAGCACCCCGGCAACGCGGTGGTGCGCTGGCTGGTCGACCTCGCCGTGCTGGTCGGCCTCGGCCTGCTGCTGTTGATCTCGATCGGCATCTTCGCCGGCGTCCAGGAGCTGCTCTACTGGCTGGCCGGCGACGCCGGGCAGGACCCGGTGCGCGTCGCGCTGCGCGCCTCGTCGACCCTCCTCTCGGGCGTGGTCGACGTGTTCCTCGGCGCCGCGCTGCTGGTCGGGGTGCCCCGGCTGCGGATGTCCCTGCGCCGCCTGTGGCCCTCGGCGCTGCTCTTCGCGATCGGGCTCGGCCTGCTCAAGACGGTCGGGAGGTGGTACATCACCCGGACCGAGCACAACCCGGCGTACCAGTTGGTGGCGGGCACCATCGGCCTGCTGCTCTACATGTACCTGCTGCACCAGCTGCTGCTGTTCGCCGCCGCGCTGTCCGCCACCAGCCCGCACGGCCGGGCGATCGACCTGGCCGGGGGCGCGCCGCGGGCCGACGTGCAGGCCGCCCGCCGCGCCGCCGAGCTGATCGAACAGGCCGCCGCGCAGACCGAGCACGCGGCCGAGGTCGCCGCGCGAGTGCTGCCGTCCGGCGGTTCGGCGGGTGCCGAGCGCCCGGACCCGTCATGATGGGCGCCGTGGGCACACTCGTGACTTTGGACCTGCCGGCCGACGCGCCGGCGCTGACCCTGCCGTGGATCATCACCGTCGGCCCGTTGAACGACGAGGAGGAGTGGGAGCCGGTCGTGTGCGGCCCCTACGAGCGCGCGCACGCCCTCGCCCTCGCCGAGGCCGTGGTGGCCGACGAGGAGCTGATGGCGGTCGTCGAGCCGCTGCAGCCGCACGTGACGGTCGACCAGATCCAGGGCGACATCGCCGCCTCGCGGATGGCGGCCGAGAACGAGGACCTGGAGACCGCGGCCCTGGACGCGGAGCTGGCCGGCTTCGAGGACCATGACCACGATCATGACGACGATCACACGCACGAGCCGCCGTCGGTCGACGAGATTCGCGCCGGCTTCGCCCGGATCGCCGCGAAGCTGACCAACTGACAGAGACGTCGGGGAGTCGCCGCGCCCTTGCGGCGACTCCGCCGCGTGGCCGCCCCTTCTGCGAGTGGGCGTAAGCCCCGAAAAGCGATAGGCCGGGCGCTCCGCAAGTGGGGTGTTAGCCCTAAAAGCGGCAAGCCGGGCGCTCTGCAAGTCGGGCGTAAGCCCTGAAAACGATAAGTCGGGCGCTCCGCGCCGCGACTTATCGGATTTATACCCCGTCAGGTTATAAATCCGAAATGTCGTGGCGCGCCAGCGCCCGACATTTCGTGTAAAACGCCCAGCTGTTCCATTCAGGCCGTGGTGTCGGGCGCCCCGCTCGCGCTACCGATCTTCGGCCGACTTCAGGGCCGAAAGGAACCAGGCCCATCTGTGCATGGTGGCCGGGATGGGCGGCCAGCCGTTGATTGTGGCCATGAGCTGCCAGTAGCGCTCGGCCCGCGGCTCGACCGAGAGCTCCAGCGCCTCGATCACCTCGCCCCGCAGTTCCGGGGAGTCGGGGCGGCCGGCGGCCTCGGCCCAGCGGGCCATCACCTCGTCGACCACGGCGGCCGGGTCGGGGCGGCCCTCGTCCTGGGCGGCGGCGATCAGGTCCACGAACCACTTGATCTCGGTCATGTCGGTGGGCACGACCCGCTTGGCGCCCGGGGCGAAGCTGCGCCGGCCCATCTCGCGCAGCCTGTCGCGGAAGTCCGGCCGGCGCAGCATCTCGGCCAGTTCGATCCAGGCGTCGACCTGCTCGTCGGTCGGCTCGTCGGGCAGGTCCGCCGAGACACTGCGCATCCCGGCGGTGAAGCGCTCGGCCTCCGGGCCGGCGGCGACGTCGCTGAAGATGCTGTCGAAGAACTCGTCCACGATCCGCCGCCGCTCGTCCGCGCCGGCCTGGGTGATCTTCGACAGCCGCTCCAGGTCCTCGGGGCCGGCGTCGCGGCCGGCCACCGCGCGCAGTGTCGCCCGGCGCAGGCGCAGCACGCGGATCTGGGCGCCGAGCGCCTCGGCGTGGCCGGCCGCCACCCCGCGCAGGTCGGCCCCGCGGTCGAGCACCCGGCGGATGGTCGCGAGGTCGAGGCCCAGCTCGCGCAGGGTCCGCACGAACTCCAGCCGGACGACGGCGGCGTGGTCGTAGCGGCGGTAGCCGACCGCCGAGCGCTCGGCCTCCGGGACCAGGCCGACGTCGGAGTAGTACCGGATCGTCTTGACCGGCAGGCCGGTGAGGCGCGACAGCTCGCCGATGTTCATGCCGCCGATCCTGGACCCTCCAGTAAGAGGAGAGTCAAGCGGTCGCTAGGTTGCGCGGGTGGAACCTTTGCGACTCATCCTGCTGTTCCTGCACCTGATCGGCTTCGCGATGCTGCTCGGCGGCTCGATCGCGCAGTACCTCACCGGCCGGCTGCGGATCAACCCGGCCATGCTGTGGGGCGCGATCGTCCAGGTGGTGACCGGCCTCGGCCTGGCCGCACCCCTGCGCGGCGGCGGCGATCACGAGCCGCCGACGGCCAAGCTGGCGGTGAAGCTTCTGATCGGCTTGATGATCTTCGTGATGGCCTTCTTCTCCCGCAAGCGGGACGAGGTCAACCGCGGGCATTTCCTGGCCTTGGGTGGGTTAACGATCGTTAACGCCGGGGTTGCCGTGTTTTGGAGGTAACCAGGGCGTTACAAGATCGATCCCAGGAGGCGGGAGGGGCGCGCGACACGTCACGGCCCTATAACGCACTCCTCCCAACCCGGCAGCGAAGGCGGGAAGTGCACCACCGAGGGCGTACGCTCCCGCGGTGGGTTCACCGCGTTGGGGCGGTGCATTTGGAAGGGAGACCGTCTTGCGCCGAGTGCGTGGGATGAAGGTTCTCGCGGCCGCCGCGGTGGCGTTTGCCGCGTTGGGCACCGCGGCGTGCGGTGACAACAAGAGCAGCACGGGCAGCGACAGCAGCGCGCCGCCCGCGAAGAAGACGGTCAAGGTCGGCCTTGCCTTCGACATCGGCGGGCGGGGCGACAAGTCCTTCAACGACTCCGCCGCCGCAGGCCTGGACCGGGTCAAGAGCGACCTCAACCTGGAGGTCAAGGACCTGGCCGCGGTCGCCGGCGAGAGCGAGAACGACAAGTACTCGCGCCTGAAGCTGCTCTGCGACGGCGGCTTCAACCCGGTCATCGCGGTCGGCTTCGTCTACGACGGCGCCGACGCCAAGAACGGCCCGCTCGCGCGCGCCGCGAAGGACTGCCCGAAGACCAAGTTCGCGGTCGTCGACGGCGGCACCAAGGCCGACAACATCGCCGACCTGACCTTCGCCGAGGAGCAGGGCTCCTACCTGGTCGGCGTCGCCGCCGCCCTCAAGACGAAGAAGGGCACCGTCGGCTTCATCGGCGGCTGCCAGGTGGACCTGATCAAGAAGTTCGAGGCGGGCTTCACGGCCGGCGCCAAGGCCACCAAGGCCGACATCAAGGTGCTGACCAACTACCTGTCGACCCCGGCCGAGTCCTGCAAGGGCTTCAACGACCCGGCGGGTGGCAAGACGGCCGCCAGCGGCATGTTCGACCAGGGTGCGGACATCGTCTACGCGGCCGCCGGCGGTTCCGGCACCGGCGTCTTCGAGGCCGCCAAGGACAAGGGCGGCCTGGCCATCGGCGTCGACTCGGACCAGTACAACACCGTCACCGACGCCGCGCTCAAGCCGGTCATCATGACCTCCATGCTCAAGCGGGTCGACAACGCGGTGTTCAACTTCGTCAAGGACTTCGCGGACGGCAACTTCAAGGGCGGCGCGACCATCTTCGACCTCAAGGCCGACGGCGTGGGCTACGCCACGTCGGGTGGCCAGGTCGACGACATCAAGGCAAAGCTCGACGCGGCCAAGGCCGACATCGTGTCGGGTAAGGTCACCGTACCTACCAAGTAGTAGGAGCACCGGGTGCTTCGGCGGGGGATCGCGATCCGGTCCCCCGCCATCATCTATTAGGAGCCTGGATGACCGCGGAACCAGCCGCCGTCGAGCTCAAGGGGATCACCAAGCGGTTCCCGGGCGTCGTGGCCAACTCCGACGTCAACCTCACCATCCGCAAGGGCACGATCCACGCGATCGTCGGTGAGAACGGAGCCGGCAAGTCAACCCTGATGAAGATCCTGTACGGCATGCAGCCGCCGGACGAGGGCGAGATCGTCGTCGACGGGCGGCCGGTGCGGTTCTCCTCGCCGCAGGGCGCGATCGAGGCCGGCATCGGCATGGTGCACCAGCACTTCATGCTCGCCGACAACTTCACCGTCACCGAGAACGTGGTGCTGGGCGCGGAGAAGCTGCACGGGATCGGCTCCGGGGCCAAGGCCAGGATCAGGGAGATTTCCCAGCGGTACGGCCTGGGGGTCCGCCCGGACGAGCTGGTCGAGAACCTCGGCGTCGGCGACCGCCAGCGGGTCGAGATCCTGAAGGTGCTCTACCGCGGCGCCAAGATCCTCATCCTCGACGAGCCGACCGCGGTGCTCGTGCCGCAGGAGGTCGACGAGCTCTTCGGCAACCTGCGCGAGCTCATCCGCGAGGGCCTCACCGTGCTGTTCATCTCGCACAAGCTCGACGAGGTGCGCGCGGTGGCCGACGACATCACGGTCATCCGCCGGGGCACCACGGTCGCCTCGGTCAAGCCGGGCGACGTGACCGCCCGCCAGCTGGCCACCCTCATGGTCGGCAGCGAGCTGCCCAGCCCCGAGGCCCGCGAGTCGACCGTCACCGACGTGGCGGCCCTGGTCGTCGAGGGGCTCACCGTGCTCGGCGCGGAGGGCCGCCCGGTCGTCGACAACGCGACCTTCACGATCCACAAGGGCGAGGTCGTCGGCATCGCCGGCGTGGAGGGCAACGGACAGGCCGAGCTCGCCGAGGCGATCCTCGGCATGCGCCCGTCCACCGGCACCATCCGCCTCGACGGCGAGGACGTCTCCGCGTGGTCGACCCGGCGCCGCCGCGAGGCCGGCGTCGGCTACGTGCCGGAGGACCGGCACCGCCACGGCCTGCTGCTGGACGCCCCGCTGTGGGAGAACCGGATCCTCGGCCACCAGACCGAGAGCCCTAACGCCCGCGGCTTCCTCATCGACGTCGGCGGCGCCCGGCGTGACACCCAGCGCATCGTCGAGCAGTACGACGTGCGCACCCCCGGCATCGACGTGGCCGCCGTGGCGCTGTCCGGCGGCAACCAGCAGAAGCTCATCGTCGGCCGGGAGATGAGTCACGACCCCAAGGTCCTCATCGCCGCCCACCCCACCCGGGGCGTGGACGTCGGAGCCCAGGCCGCCATCTGGGACCACATCCGCAGCGCGCGCATCGCCGGCATGGGCGTCCTGCTGATCTCGGCCGACCTCGACGAGCTGATCGGCCTGTCCGACTCGCTCAAGGTGATCTACGGCGGGCGGCTGGTGGCCGACGCCGACCCCGCCACCGTCACCCCCGAACAGCTGGGCGTCGCCATGACCGGCGCCTCGACCGAGCAGGAGGCCTCGCAATGAGTGCCCCGACGGCCGCCGCACCGCGGTCGCCCTGGCGGCGCATCGACCCGGCCAAGCTGATCCCGCAGCTGGTCGCGCCGGTGGCCGCCCTGGTCATCGCCGCCGCGATCTCCGCCATCGCGCTGCTGATCAGCGACAAGGACCCGATCCTTGCGTTCAAGAACATGTACGACTACGGCATCACGCCGGACTCGCAGGTGGAGATCCTCAACAAGGCGAGCGAGTACTACATCGCCGCCGTCGCGGTCGCCATCGGCTTCAAGATGGGCCTGTTCAACATCGGTGTCGAGGGCCAGTCGAAGATCGCCGCCTTCATGGCCGGCGCCCTGGCCAGCGCCTCGTTCATGCACTGGATGCCCGGCTCGCTGCGGATCGTGCTGATCATCGTGGTGGCCATGCTGGTCGGCGCGGCCTGGGCCTCGATCGCGGCGCTGCTCAAGACCCAGCGCGGGGTCAGCGAGGTCATCTCGACCCTGATGCTCAACCTGATCGGCGCGCTGGTCGTGACCTGGCTGCTCAACGACCAATGGGGCGTGCAGGAGCCGGGCGCGCAGATCAAGACCACCGGCATCCTGCCGGAGGACTCCTGGATGCCCGGCCTGCCGATCATCGCCGGCACCGACCAGAAGGTGCTCGGCTTCCTGGTCATCTCGGTGGTCCTGGGCATCGCGTACTGGTTCACGATCAACCGCACCCGCTTCGGCTTCGACCTGCGGGCCACCGGCTACAACCCCTTCGCGGCCGCGGCCAGCGGGGTCAACGCCAAGCGCATGATCATCACCGCGATGCTGATCTCCGGCGGCATCGCCGGCCTGGTCAACCTGCCCCGGATGCTCGGCGAGAGCCACACCTACACCGAGGGCTTCGGCGGCATCGGCTTCACCGGCATCGCGGTCGCCCTGCTCGGGCGCAACCACCCGGTCGGCATGGCCCTCGGCGCGGTGCTGTGGGGCTTCCTGGCCCGCTCGCAGCTGATCCTGGACCTCGACGGCATCCCCAAGGAGATCGTCCTGATCATGCAGGGCGTCGCCGTGCTGTCCGTGGTCATCGCCTACGAGCTGGCCGCCCGCATCGGCCGCCGGGCCCAGCAGCAACGCGTCGGCGCGGTCACCGCGGCCCCGGCGGGCCCGGCCCCGCTGGCCGCCGCCACCGAGTCGGCGGCCGGCTCGGCCAGTGAGGAGTCCAAGTGAGCACCGACGCCATGCTCTCGACTGCCGCGTCGGGCACCCCGGAGGCGCCGCCCAAGCGGCGCCGGCTGGGCACCGCGCGGATCCTGCTGATCATCGCCGGCACGCTGATCGGCCTGTCGCTGGTCCACCTGCTCACCGGCGCCGACGACGTCACCTCCCAGGGCGCCATCCAGGCCGCGCTGCAGGCCGCCATCCCGCTCGGCCTGGCCGGCCTCGGCGGGTTGTGGGCGGAGCGGGCCGGCGTGGTCAACATCGGCCTCGAGGGGCAGATGGTCCTGGGCACCTGGTTCGGGGCGTGGGGGAGCCTGGAGTACGGCCCGTGGGCCGGCCTCGCGCTGGGCATCCTCGGCGGCGGGATCGGCGGGCTCATCCACGCCGTGGCCACGGTCACCTTCGGCGTCGACCACATCATCTCCGGCGTGGCGATGACGATCCTGGCCCCCGGCATCGCGCGGTACCTCTCCTTCCTGGCCTGGAACGGCACGCCGGGCGCCGGCCCGACCCAGTCGCCGACGGTCAAGCCGCTGGAGCGGTTCTCGGTGCCGGGCATCGGCAGCCTCGAGAGCCTGGAGAAGCACCACTGGTTCCTGATCTCGGACGTCGCGGGTGTCCTGCGAGGCCTGCTGACCGACGTGTCGGTGGTGACGATCCTCGCGGTGCTGCTGATCCCGGTGACGTGGTTCGTGCTGTGGCGCACCTCGTTCGGCCTGCGCGTGCGCTCGGTCGGCGAGGACCCGCGGGCCGCCGAGAGCCTCGGGATCAACGTGTACCGGTACAAGTACTACGGCGTCGTCATCTCCGGCGCGATGGCCGGCCTCGGCGGCCTGTACCTGTCCACGGTGAGCTCGGTGATCTACCGGGAAGGCCAGACCGGCGGCCGCGGCTACATCGGCCTGGCCGCCATGATCTTCGGCAACTGGCGGCCGGGCGGCCTGGCGCTGGGCGCCTCGCTGTTCGGCTACACCGACGCCCTGCAGCTGCGCCGTGGATCGGAGTCCGTGCACGCGCTGCTGATCCTGGTCGGCGCGCTGCTGCTGGCGCTGGCGGTGTGGGAGTTCCGGCGCCGCAACAAGGTGGTGGCGATCGCCGCGGTGGTGCTGGGCGTCCTGTCGTACGTCATCTTCTTCGCCGTCGACAAGATCCCCACGGCGCTGGTGCAGGCCGCGCCGTACATCACGGTGCTGGTGGTGCTCGCCCTGGCGGCCCAGCGGCTGAGGCCGCCCGCCGCCGACGGCAAGCCCTATCGCCGCGGCGGGTGATCAGCGGCGGGTGGGCAGGGAAAGGCAGACTGGGATGGTGAACATCGACTGGGCCGCGCTGCGCAGCGCGGCCACCACCGCCATGCAGCGGGCCTACGCCCCCTACTCGAAATTCCCGGTCGGCGCGGCCGCGCTGGTCGACGACGGCCGGATCGTGGTCGGCTGCAACGTGGAGAACGCCTCCTACGGCATCGGGCTGTGCGCCGAGTGTGGCCTGGTGTCCAGCCTGCAGGTGACCGGCGGTGGCCGGCTCGTCGCGCTGGCCTGCGTGGACGCCGGCGGCCGGCCGCTCATGCCGTGCGGCCGCTGCCGGCAGCTGCTGTGGGAGCACGGCGGCGGGGGCCTGCTCATCGACCACCGGGACGGGCCGCTGCCGATGACGGCGCTGCTGCCGCACGCCTTCGACGACGGTGATCTCGACCGGATCGCCGCCGAGCGGGACCGGCGGCCCGCCGTGCCGGCCGCGCTCGCGCTCAAGGTGGGCAGCGGCACCGTCTTCGTGCACCCGGACATCGCCGAGGGGCGGCAGGTCTGGACGTCGTACTGGGAACGCTCCTCCGGCGCCGCGGACGACGAGCCGGCGGGCATCCTGGAGGAGGGCCCCACCTTCGCCACGGACGCCGAGGCGGTCGAGTGGGGCCGCATCCGCACCCCGCGGGTCGTGGTCGTGGACGGACAGGGCAACACCAGCTGGGCCGGGGACACCCCTCGGCCGGCCGGCATCGAGCGAGACTGGAGCAGCCGATGAGCTTCGCGGCGGTGGACGTCATCCGGGCCAAGCGGGACCGGCAGGTGCTCAGCGACGAGCAGATCGACTGGGTCGTCGCCGCGTACACCTGCGGGGAGGTGGCCGACGAGCAGATGTCGGCCCTGGCGATGGCGATCCTGCTCAACGGCATGACGCCGGGGGAGATCGCCCGCTGGACCGCCGCGATGATCGCCTCCGGCGAGCGGCTGGACCTGTCCAAGGTCGGCCGCCCCACCGTCGACAAGCACTCCACGGGCGGCGTCGGCGACAAGATCACGCTGCCGCTGACGCCCCTGGTGGCCGCCTGCGGCGCCGCGGTGCCGCAGCTGTCCGGCCGCGGCCTGGGCCACACCGGCGGCACGCTGGACAAGCTGGAGGCCGTCCGCGGCTTCGGCTCGAAGCTGTCCAACGAGGAGTTCATCGAGCAGCTGCGCACCGTCGGCGCGGCCATCTGCGCGGCCGGCGAGGGCCTGGCCCCGGCCGACCGCAAGCTCTACGCCCTGCGCGACGTCACCGGCACGGTCGAGGCGATCCCGCTCATCGCCAGCTCGATCATGAGCAAGAAGATCGCCGAGGGCACCTCCGCGCTCGTGCTCGACGTCAAGTTCGGCTCCGGCGCCTTCATGCGCGAGGTCGCCGACGCCCGCGAGCTGGCCCGCACCATGGTCGAGCTGGGCAAGGCGCACGGCGTGACCACGGTCGCCCTGCTCACCGACATGGAGATCCCGCTCGGCCGGGCCGTCGGGCACTCGATCGAGGTCGAGGAGTCCCTGGAGGTGCTGGCCGGCGGCGGCCCGCAGGACGTCGTGGCGCTGACGCTGGCCCTGGCCCGGGAGATGCTCGACGCCGTCGGCCTGGGCGACACCGACCCGCAGGACGCGATCGCCTCCGGCCGGGCCATGGACTCCTGGCGGGCGCTCGTGCGGGCCCAGGGCGGCGACCCGGACGCGCCGCTGCCGGTGGCCAACGAGGTCGAGACCATCACCGCCGCCGCCGACGGCTTCGTGGCCACCATGGACGCCTACGCCGTCGGGGTGGCCGCCTGGCGCCTCGGCGCGGGCCGCGCCCGCAAGGAGGACCCGGTCAGCGCCTCGGCCGGCATCATCCTGCACCGCAAGCCGGGCGAGGCGGTCAAGGCCGGCGACGTGCTCATGGAGCTGCGGGCCGAGGACGCGGCGAAGCTGCCGGCCGCGCTCGAGGTGGCCCGCGGTGCCGTGACCGTCGCCGGGACGCCACCGGCCAAGCGGCCCCTGATCCTCGACCGGATCTCCTGATGTACGGATCCCGCTGAGGGCCGGTTATTGTGCGCGGGTGAGCGTCACGGCGCCGAATCCGCAGCGCGTGCGGGAGGCGAGCCTCGAGGAGCTGCACCGCCTGCGGCTACCCCTGCCCCCACCCGACTTCCCGCTGGTCTGGGAGCCGGGCGACCTGATCGAGCTGCGCCCCGGCGGCGAGATCGAGGCGCGGGCCGCCTGCCTCAACGTGGTGCTGGCCCGCGCGATGGGCATGCCGCCGGAGCTGGGCGTGCAGTGGCTGGCCGAGGCCCGGCTGGTCGACCGCCTGACCTCGCCGGAGTGGCAGTTCGTGGCCGAGGGGGCGGGCGACGAGCACTCCTTCGCGCTGCACGTGGAGGCCCTGTTCGCGCTGGCGTGGCTGCTCGGCATCGCCCTGGACCTCGACCCGCTGCTGCGCTGCGCGGCGGAGGCCCTGCTGGAGCGGCTGCCCAACCTGGCGCAGGGGGAGAGCTTCGACGCCTGGCGCAGCCGGACGCTGGCGGCTCCCCAGTCGGCGGTCGCGGCGGCGCAGCAGCTGGACCTGTACTACTGCCTGGACTGGTCGATCCAGGAGGCGGAGCGCAGCCGGCTGCCGCTGCCGGGGCAGGCGGACTCCAACTCGGTCGGCCAGCGGCGGTGGGCCCTGGAGTGGGCGGTCGTCTTCGCCGGGCCGTACCACGGCGCCCCGCCCGGCTGGGAACAGGTCGACCTATCGACCTGACGGGCCTGTCCGACAAGTCGGGCACTTCGTGCCGCGACTTGTCGGATTTATGACCCGCCGGGTCTCATTGCCGGTATGCCGGTTTCTCGTCGGGTCAGAGGAGCCGCCAGGTCGTCAGGTCGACGTCCAGCGTCGCGGCGATCGGCTCCGCCATCGCGTCCAGGCGGGCCGCGATGGACGCCCGGTCGGTGTGCCATGCGCTCGGGCCCATGCCGACCAGGGCGAGCGCGTCCGCGCGCGACAGCGTCAGCGCCGATCGCACCCGGCGCTCGTCCGCCCGGGCGAACCACGGGTCGAGGCTCTTGCGCAGCCGCTCCCGCTTGGCCGGGTCGACCCGGATGAGCCCGAGGGCGTCGACCAGCTCGGCGAGGTGGCCCTCGGCCGGGGTGGCCACGATCAGGACGCCGTCGGGGCGCAGGACCCGGGCGAACTCCGCACCCGCCCGGGGCGCGAACACGTCCAGGATCGCCGCGGCGGCGCCGTCGGCGACGGGCAGGCCCTGCCAGATGTCGGCCCGGACCGCCCCGATCCGCTCGTGGGCCCGGGCCGCGCGGCGCAGGGCCGCCTTCGAGGTGTCGACCGCGATCCCGAAACTGCCGCTCGCCTCGATGAGCCGGGACAGATAGTGCGCCGTGCCCGCGCCGACCTCCACCACCGGGCCCGGGGCGACCGGCAGGGCGGCGATCGCCGCCGACAGGGGCGCGAAGTGGCCGGCGGCGAGCAGCGCCTCCCGGGCGGCCACCATCTCCGGGGTGTCGCCCGTGTGGGCCGGGCGGCCGGCGGTGAGGTCGACGTACCCCTGGCGCGCGATATCGAACGAGTGCCCCCGCGCGCACCGCAGCGCCCGTTCGGCGGACGAAAGCGACGCGTGGCAGACCGGACAGCGCAGATGTGTGATGACGTCGGGGTGCACAGCACTAGTGTCGGTGCATGAGTGCACCGAGCTATGACGAGATCCGTCGAGCGCCCAAGGTCCTGCTCCACGATCACCTGGACGGGGGGCTGCGGCCGGCGACCATCCTCGACCTCGCCGCCGGCATCGGCCACGAGCTGCCGGCCGCCACGCCCGACGGGCTGGGGGAGTGGTTCGTGGCCGCCGCGGACTCGGGTTCCCTGGAGCGGTACCTCACCACCTTCGCCCACACCGTGGCCGTCATGCAGACGGCGGACGCGCTGCACCGGGTCGCCCGGGAGTGCGCGCTCGACCTGGCGGCGGACGGCGTGGTGTACGCCGAGGTCCGCTTCGCCCCCGAGCAGCACCTGGAGCGCGGGCTGGAGCTGCCCCAGGTGGTGGAGGCGGTGCTGGACGGCTTCCGGGCCGGGTCGGCCGAGGCCGCCGGGCAGGGTCACCAGATCCGGGTCGGCACGCTGCTCACCGCGATGCGCCACGCGGCCCGCTCGATGGAGATCGCGGAGCTGTCGATCCGCTATCGGGACGCGGGCGTCGTCGGTTTCGATATTGCCGGCGCGGAGGCCGGATATCCGCCCACCCGCCATTTGGATGCCTTCGAGTACCTCAAGCGCGAGAACTCACATTTCACCATTCACGCCGGTGAGGCGTTCGGCCTGCCCTCGATCTGGCAGGCTCTGCAGTGGTGCGGCGCCGACCGGCTCGGGCACGGCGTGCGCCTCGTCGACGACATCGGGCCCGGCAATGCGCTCGGCCGGCTTGCGGCCTACGTGCGGGACAAGCGGATCCCGCTCGAACTCTGTCCGTCCTCCAATGTACAGACCGGCGCCGCCGCCTCGATCCGGGAGCACCCGATCGGGTTGCTGCGTGACCTGCGCTTCCGGGTTACGGTCAACACCGACAACCGCCTGATGAGCGGCACCAGCATGACCCGCGAGATGGCGCTGCTGGTGGAGGCGTTCGGGTACGGCTGGGCGGAGTTGCAGTGGTTCACCGTCAATGCCATGAAGAGCGCGTTCATCCCGTTCGACGAACGGCTCGAGTTGATCAACGATGTCATCAAGCCGGCCTATGCCAAGTTGTCCTGATGTCCTGATTTGTCGTGCACGATCATCTGGGTGTATCGGGTAAATCGCCCAGCGTAAGCGGATGATCAGCCTATATCGCAGACATTCGGACAAATCTATCGTTCATGTACATAACGCACGTCGGCACACCTGGGCTTTCTTCTTGGCACGGGACATGGTGGAATCTCGGAGGTCCGGCCCAGTAGGGTCGGCCGGTCGCGGGTGCCTGCTGTTCCACAAGGCGCCGGTTCGAAGGGCGGTGAAGTGAGCAAACGGCCATCGACGCGGGAGCCTGCCTCCACGCGTCTGCGTTTCCCGATCGGCCGGCTCCGAGACCTGCCGATCTGGTCGAAACTCGGCCTGATCATGATCGTGCCCATCATCGCGACGATCGTGGTCGGCACGAACGGTCTCGTCGGGAACATTGGCGAGGCCAACGACGCCGACCGGGCGCGGACCCTGTCCAGCCTCTCGAGCCAGGCCTCCGCGCTGGTGCACGAACTGCAGAGCGAGCGCGCCAACGCGGCGCTGCTGCTCGGCGTGATCGGCACCCCGGCCAACGTCGAGGCCAAGACCGTCTTCGAGCGGCAGGTCCAGAAGACCGACGACGCGGCCAAGGACTATCGCCTCACCCGCTCCGGCCTGGCCGACCCGCCGGAGGACTTCCGCAAGCAGCTCACGCAGATCGACACGGAGCTCGGCGACCTGCTGGTCATGCGCAAGCAGATCAGCGACGGCGGCAAGGACATCCTGGCCAGCACCGCGGTGGCCCGCTACCGCTCGCTGATCGACGACCTGCTCGGCATCCGCGACGCCGCGGCCGGGCTGTCGAACAACCCGTCACTCGGCGCCGACATGCGCGCATCGGCCGCGATCTCGGAGATGAAGGAGCAGGTCTCGCTGGAGCGGGTCGTCGTGCTCCGGGTGCTCACCTCCGGGGCCTTCACGCCGCAGCTGCGCAAGGAGTTCGAGTCCGCGATCACCGGCCGCGAAAAGGCCGAGGAGCGGTTCCGGGTCAACTCGCAGCCCTGGCACCGCGACCTGTACGACAAGAAGATCTCCGGCTCCGACCTGCGCGAGGCGCAGAAGTTCGAGGGCCAGCTGAGCCCGCTGACCACCGAGGATCTCCCGGCCGACATCTTCAAGGCGTCGGAGTGGGACAACGCCATGGTCAACCGGGCGAACCTGCTGCGCGGCATCGAGATCGAGTTCGACGAGCACAACATCGAGGCCGCCACCACGCACCGCAACGACCTGCAGCGCCAGGTGCTCATCACCGCCGGCGGCCTGCTCGGCATGCTGCTGCTGGCCATCCTGTTCGCCTGGATGGTGGCCCGGTCGATGGCCCGGTCGCTGCGCGAGCTGCGCCACGGCGCGCTCACGGTCGCGCAGTACGGCCTGCCCCAGGCGGTGCAGCGACTGCGTGATCCGGCGCTTGCCACCCAGATGTCGCCGCACCAGCTCGCCCTGCAGATCGCCGAGCCGCTGCCCATCCGCAGCCGCGACGAGTTCGGGCAGGTGGCCGAGGCCTTCAACGCGGTACACCTGGAAGCCGTGCGAACCGCGGCCGAGCAGGCCGCCCTTCGGGCCAGCGTCGCGACGATGTTCGTCAACCTCGCCCGCCGCTCCCAGATCCTGGTCGACCGGCTCATCGGTCACCTGGACCGGCTGGAGCGCGGCGAGGAGGACCCGGACCGGCTGGCGGAGCTCTTCCAGCTCGACCACCTGGCCACCCGGATGCGCCGCAACGACGAGAACCTCCTGGTCCTCGCGGGCGCCGACTCCACCCGCATCCAGCGCGAGCCGGCCCCGCTCATGGACGTGCTGCGCGCCGCGCAGTCTGAGGTCGAGCACTACACGCGCATCGAGTTCGGCATGATCGACCGGGACATCGAGATCGCGGCCCACGCGGTCAACGACATGGTCCACCTGGTCGCCGAGCTGCTGGACAACGCGACGGCGTTCTCGCCGCCGGACTCGGCCGTCATCGTGGAGGCCCGCCGCGTCGGCGACCGCTCGGTGCTGCTGGTCGAGGACCACGGCATCGGCGTCTCGCCCGAGCAGCTGGCCGAGCTCAACGAGCGGCTCGCCAACCCGCCGATGGTCGACGTGGCCGTCTCCCGGATGATGGGCCTGGTCGTGGTCGCCCGGCTGGCGGCCCGGCACGGCGTCAAGGTCGAGCTGCGGGCGGCGCGCGAGCGCGGCACCGTCGCCGATGTGACGCTCCCGGGCGGGGTGCTGGTCCCGCGGGCGCTGTCCGGGCGGGCGACCGCCGGGATGCCGTCCGCCGGCATGCCCGCCGTCGGGCCCAACGACGTGGTGCAGGCCCGGCCGATCCCGTCGGCCCCCGCGCCGCGCTCCCCGCTCACCCCGCCGCTGGCGCTGGAGAGCGGCCCGACCGGCGGCCTCGGCGGTGGCCTGAGCGGCGCCGGCCAGGGCCCGGGCGCCGGCCCGCGCTTCGGCACCCTCACCAGCAGCGGCCTCTTCGGCGGCGGACCGGCCAGCACCGGCGAGCGCCCGACGGTCAACGGCTTCGCCAACGGCGCCCCGCCGCGGCCGACCCCGCCCGCGCCCCCGGCCCGGCCGACCATCCCGCCGACCGATGGCTTCGACCAGGGTGGCTTCAACCAGGGTGGCTTCGACCGGGGTGGCCCGGACCGCGGCGGCCTGGATCGGGACGGCTTCGATCGGGGCGGCTTCGACCGTGACCCGAGCGGCGAGCGTAACGGCTTCGGCGCGGGCCGGGGACCGGAGCGCAACGGCGCCGCCGGCGGGCGCAGCCTCCCGGCGTGGTCGGACCTCACCGGGGTCGGCGACGAGCCGTTCCCGGCCGAGCGCCCGGGGTCGCGCGACCTCGGTCCGCTGCCCCAGCGCCGCGCCAACGAGAGCTGGCCCGCCGACGACAACGTCACCGACGGCGAAGAGGCCGGCGGCTCGATCCCGCGTCAGCGCCCCGGCTTCGGCGGCGCCTTCGACGAGGCGCCCGCCGGCCCGACCGGCCTGGCCGGCGCGCCGTCGCCGACCGCCTGGCCGCCGGCCGAGCCCGAGCCGCAGCGCTCGGAGCCGAAGCCGGAGCCGTCGTACGCCCCGGAGCCCAGCTACCCGCCGGCGGACATGACGGCGGAGCTGCCGAGGGTCCGGCTCGACTGGGACCCGGCGCCCAACGAGAGTGATTCTCATGACTCTCGCCAGCGGTTCGTGGACGAGACCATGGAGCTTCCGATCTTCCGGGAGCTCGAGTCGGCCTGGTTCACGACCAAGTGGACGCCGCCCGTGGACGAGCCGGTGCAGGCAGCCCCCGCTCCTGCTCAGCCCGCCCCAAGCCCCTCCCCGAGCGCGCGCCCGGTCGAGGTGACATACAGCGAAGCGCCGTCCCCATACGTGCCTCCCCAGCGATTTGAAACCCGTAGTCCGGGTGAAGCTTCGCGAGGTTCGGCCGACCGGGCGTCGAGCGGTTCGCCAGTAAACTGGCACACTGCGGCAGACGAAGGATGGCAAGCGGCAGCGGCGATCGCCGAGGCGCAGGAATTCGCGACTACCGACATTGGTTTGCCCAAGCGCGTCCCGATGTCGCAGCTGGTTCCGGGCGGGGTTGAGAAGAACCCCACCGCAGCGCACAAGCGGACGCCGGAGTCCGTGCGCGGTCTGTTGTCGGCGTATCACCGAGGCGTTCAGCGCGGCCGCACGCGGTCCGACGACTCGAAAACCCCGGAGCCGACTTCGGCCGGGCCTCAAAACTCGCAGGTTGGCAAGGAGCAAGAGGCATGACATCTACGCAGGATCTCGGTTGGCTGCTCGCCAACTTCGCGGACCGAGTGCCAGGGGTCGCCCACGCTGTCGCCGTCTCGGCGGACGGTCTGCTGCTGGCTGCTTCTCGCGACCTGCCCCGCGACCGCGGTGACCAGCTGGCCGCGATCGCCTCCGGTCTGGTGAGCCTGACCCAGGGCGCGTCCCGCTGCTTCGAGGGCGGAGCCGTGCTACAGACTGTTGTCGAGATGGACAACGGCTTTCTGTTTCTCATGTCGATCTCCGACGGCTCGTCGTTCGCGGTCCTCGCGGCCCGCGCCTGCGACGTCGGCCAGGTCGGCTACGAAATGGCGCTGCTGGTCGACCGGGTCGGTGACGCTCTTACGCCGCCGCCACGGCCCACCGCATCGATGCTCGGCTGAAGCTGAACTTGGTGACAGAGCAAGATCCATTAGCTGTAACAGACTTATTGGCTGCTGACGAGGCCCGACGAGTGAGGAGGTGAACGGCGAACATGGCCGAACGCGATGAGCCAACGGGCGCGTTGGTAAGGCCGTACGCCGTCACCCGAGGTCGCACCCGGCCCAAGCTGGAGATTGCGATCGAGGCGCTGGTCGAGACCACCGTGCGTGGCCGGGCAGCCAACTCCCGGCCGGGCGGTGCTCACGGCCAGGAGCAGCAATACATTTCCACGCTTTGCGACGGGCGCCTGCAGTCCCTCGCCGAGATCGCGGCGCGCATGCAGCTCCCGCTGGGTGTCGCCCGCGTCATCGTGGCGGACATGGCTGCCGACGGACTGGTCGCGGTGTACGAGCCGACCTCGCTCGACGAAAACGAGTCGGTGGGCACAGAACTGCTTGAGAGGGTGCTGAGTGGACTTCGGAGGCTCTGACGTGGCGCACCGCCCAGGGCGGGTCACGTCAGCGAAGATCGTCATCGCCGGAGGTTTCGGCGTGGGCAAGACCACACTGGTCGGCTCGGTCTCGGAGATCACGCCGCTGACCACCGAGGCCATCATGACCTCCGCCGGTGTCGGTGTGGATGACACCCGCAATGTGCCCGGCAAGACCACGACCACGGTCGCGATGGACTTCGGTCGCATCTCGATCGACCGTGACCTGATCCTGTACCTGTTCGGCACCCCGGGCCAGACGCGCTTCTGGTTCATGTGGGACGAGCTCGTGCGGGGCGCCATCGGGGCGGTCGTGATGGTCGACACGCGCCGGCTCGCGGACTGCTTCGCCGCCATCGACTTCTTCGAGCACCGGCGGCTGCCGTACCTGGTGGCCATCAACTGCTTCGACGGCGTGCAGTACCACAACGCCGACGACGTGCGTGAGGCGCTCGCCGTCTCCAGCGACGTGCCCGTCGTGTCGTGCGACGCGCGCTCCCGGGAGTCGACCAAGAACGTGCTGATCTCGCTGGTCGAGTACGTTCTGTCGATGCGCCGGACGCGTGCCACCGCGCCCGCGTAAGACCCGAGCACGGCCGCAACACCCACTCAGCCGCTCATGCGCACCGGGAAGCCCTCCAGGGCACGCCCGGTGCGCGTTTGCGTTGCGGATGATTACAGAGCGTGGCGAATCGAACGCAGGTCGGCGCTACCGGCGGATGCCACGGAATGCGCGGACGGCGGATGCCACGGAATGCGCGGATAGGCAAAGGGCCGCCCTCCCTCGCGGGAGAGCGGCCCTCGAGCCGTTCAGGAGGAGCTAGCGGCGGGCGGAGCGGTACTCGTACTCGCGCTCCTGGTACTCCCGGCTCGCCGCGTCCCGGCTGAAGTCCCAGCCACCGGCCGACTCGCGGCCCGGCCGGCCGCCGACCGAGAAGCCGCCGACCTCCTGGCCCCGCCGCCAGCCCCGGAAGTAGCCGGTCGTGTGCGCGGCGATCTGGGCGGCGTCGCGCACGATCCGCAGCGGCCGCTCAGGGTTGTCGACCGGGGCGCCGGGCACCAGGTTCTGCTGCGGCACGCGCCGCGGCAGGCCGGACCGGGTCTCGTCGCCGATCTCCGGCGCGGCGGCGCGCTGGGCCGCCTGCCAGGCCGAGTCGTTGAGGTTGTCCCAGCTGACCTCGGGCTTCGGGGCGGTCGCCGCACCGGCCGAGTCGGCGGTCGAATCGGTGTCCCAGTCGGTGAACCACGCGGACCGGGCGGCCGCGAAGATCAGCAGGTCGCCGTCGCCCTCGTCGGCCGGCTTGGCCGTCGCGGCGGCCTCGCGCTCGGCGGCGGCGCGGCGGCTGCGGCCGGCACCGGTGCCGCTGCTGCGGGCGGTGGCGCGCTCGGCCGGGCGGTCGGAGTCGACCAGGCGCAGGGCCGGGGGCTCGAAGCGGAACTCGCCGCTGTACTCCCCGCTGAACTCCTCGCCGTAGCCCTTCAGCGCCGGGTCCGGCACCGGGGCCGGCTCGACCAGGCGCAGGCCCGCGGGCTCGAGCGGCAGCTCGCCGGTCTGCCATGGCGGGGGCACCCGGCCCTCGCGCTGGCGGGGCAGCTCGACGTGGCGCTCGGCCGAGGCCGAGGCCGAGGCCGAGCGGGCGCGTTCGCTGCGGGGGATTTCGGTCCGGGACCGCTCGGAGCGGGGGATCTCCGTCCGGGCGCGCTCGGAGCGCGGGATCTCGGTGTGGGGGATCTCGGTTTGGGGGGCCTCGGCGCGGGGGGCCTCGGTGCGGGCCCGCTCGCTGCGCGCCGGCTCGAGCCGCTCGTCGGCCTCGGTCCGGCCGCGCTCGGCCCGCCGCGACTCCGACCGGCTCGGCTGCTCGACCCGTTCCGCCCGCTCGGCCCGCTCCCGCTCGGCGCGGTTGCGCTCGGACCGGGACATGCCGGACGACGCGGTGGTCTCCCCCCGCACGCCGAGCCCGGCGAACTCGCCCGAGCCCGAGCCTGAGCCCGAGGCGGAGGCGAGCCCCGCGAACTCGCCGGAGTGGGAGCCGGTGGTGTCCAGCGTCGAGAAGTCCGGCGGCTGCGGGATGTCGCTGAGCTTGGGCAGGCTGCTGAGCTCCGAGGCCGAGGCCAGCGGGTCGGCGCCGAACACATAGCCCGGCGTCTCCGTGGTCGGCGTGTCCGCCCCGCTCAGCGGCCAGCTGGAGCGCGAACTCGTTTCGACGGTGGGTGGGTCTAGGGTCGGGGGCTCGCCGAGCGTGCTGAGGTCGCTGAGCCGCATCGCGCTGCTGTCGTGGGAGCCGCCGCCGGAGGTCGGGGTGACCGAGGCGGGCGGGGCCGAGGACGGGCCGGCGAAGGGGTCGTAGCCGCCGAAGGCGTCGTACCGCTTGGGCTCCGCCGGCTCCGAGCCGCCCACGAACGGGGCGATACCGGGCGGCGGCGGGGGCATCAGCGAGGCGAACTGCGGCTCGATCGCCGTCGGCTGCGGCGGGATGACCGGCTGCGGTGCCACCGGCGGCGGCGCGACCGGGGCCGGCGCGACGGGCAGCGGCGCCACGGGCACGGGCTGCGGGGGCGCCGGCTGCAGCGGCACGGGGATCGACTGCATCGACGCGGGCACCGGCGGCTGGTACGTCGGGGGGATCGGCGGCGCGGGCGCGTACATCGGCGTCGGCGGCTGGTAGGCGGCCGGCTGAGCGGGTTCGTTGCCGGCGGAGCCGTGCAGCGGCGGCGTGTACCCGGGCGGGGTCGAGGTCACCGGCGGGGCCGAGGTGACCGCGTAGGCCGGCGGGGCCGAGGTGACGCCGTAGGCCGGCGGGGCCGAGGCGACCTGGCCGTAGCTCGGCGGCGTGTACCCGGGCGGCGTGGAGACCACTGGCGGCGCCGACGTCACGGACGGCGGGCCGGAGACGACCGCGGGGGCGGAGCCGAGCAGCGAGGGCATCGCGCTCTGGGCCGGCGGCGCGGAGACGACCGGCGGCTGGGCCTGCTGCTGTTCCTCTTCAGCGGGGTGGGCAACGGGTCGACGTTCAAGATGATCCCGGCGATCTTCAAGGCCAAGTTCCCCTCCGCCGAGC
>NZ_JBFAZW010000056.1:0-72381 GCF_040682015.1 Dactylosporangium sp. NPDC051485 | reverse complement strand
CCGTTACGAGGCAACGGTCACCGTCGCCTCGATCGTGATCTGGCTCCGCGCCAAACCTGACCGCACTCCTTCAAGATCCGTCAGATAAGCCCTAGCGCACGCCGGCGCGCATGCGTTCAGGCATGACGTCGCACAGTAAGCGGTAGGTCTCTTTGTCTAGATCCTCCGGGACCTCAGCATCGCGGGCAGTTATCAGGTCTTCAAGGATGTGGTCGAGTTCTGCGGAGTTTCCCTCTGCGGCGGCAACGCGAAGGAGGTCGCGCCAGGAAATGTCGTTGGCTCGTTCAGGGTCTACGAGCCAGGCTTGTTCGACGGCCCATCGGGCGCCGGGGATGTCGCCGCCGTCGAGACTGAGTTCGACGAGGCGGTGGGAAGTGTCCACGACGGCGGCGGCGAGGTGGTGGGGCTGAATCTCGGATGTTGGAAGCCACACGAAAGGGTTGCGGGCAACGGACGAGTAGGCGATGTCCGCGCCGGCGAGAGGGGCGCCGCGGACGAGGGCGAGCGCGGCGCGGAGGTCACTAATTCCTGCTGGCCCCCGGCTCTCACCGCGGCTTCGCAGCCGCCGGAACAGCGTCCAGTCCAGGAGGTACCCCTCGCGGAGCCGGTACCGGCGGTCGGCGGTCGCGTCGGGCAGCCATGGGTCGCCGTCCGGGGTTTCGCCAAGCCAGCGGCGTGCACGGGCGACGGCGACGCGACGGGTGTTGGCCTTGACCTGCTGCTCAGGCCAGATCGCATCGTCGAACTGGTCGGTGGTGACTCCGTGCTGGCCGCGGACTGCGAGGTAGGTGATGATCTCGGCGTAGAACCGGAGGCGTTCGTCGGGCAGTTGCCCGGGCGCTTCGACGGTGACCGGGCCGAGGATGGCAATGCGCGGTCGTGTCGGATCGGCGTCGCTCCAGGCGCGGAGATCAGCGTCGAGCGTGGGGTCGTGGTGGCGGTGTCCTCGGACGGCAGCGGTGACCCGTTTGCGGGCCGGCTGTGGTCCAACCAGCGCGACCACCGCTGGCCGCGCTGTGACACCGCCGGGCTCGGCGCCGCCTCCGTTCGACGGCGAGGTAGCTCGCGCGGCATCAGCTGCGTTGGTTTGATCTTGGTGTTGGTTCCCGGACGACGGCTCGGCCGAAGAATCGTCGGGTCCTGGGGCGTCGTCGTCGGCAGGGTCTGCTTCGTCGTCAGACTCGAATGGCAGGCTGATGCTGGTGTCGATGAGTGCTCCGGCCGTGTCGCTCCCGCGCGCCCACGGGTAGCTCTCGGTGGCTGGTGGTACCGCCGCCCACTCGTCTACGCCGTCGCCGTCGCCGTGACCGAGTGTAGGAACACCCCGGCGGGCAGTCGTGAGGAGATCGGCGAGCGGGCTCAGCTCGGCGCGTGGCAGCTGGGCGGCATCAACGCCGTCCATGCCGAGAAACGCAATGTTCAACACGCCGTCGGCATCGACAGCTACAGGCCAGCGCCCGATCGGGCCACTGCTGGCCACGGCCACCGCAACAGCGCATCTGCCGATGGCGGTGAGATCGCTGTCAAGGGCCTCCAGGGCGGCCACTTCGTCGGGCTTCGGTTGGTTCACCAGCAGGATCTGCGGCATCCACGCGTCGGCGGCAACGTCGCCGACGCGTCCGGCCAGTGGGTCGCCGGCATCGAGGTGATCGAGTGACTGGACGACTTGCCCAGCGCGCCGCCGGATGCGTTCGATGGCGATCGAAACGCTGGGCGCGGCGGTGAGGCGTTCGCTGCTCAGCGCCAGCAGCTCGCCGGTTTCTTCGCCGCCGAACCCAGCGATGTGGACGTCGACGTGGTCGCTCCAGCTGTTGAGCGCGAGTTCGGCGGCGAGGTAGCGCAGCAGGTTGCCGCTGGTGGCCGGGTCCCCCGTGATGGCGAGAAGGCCGAGCCGTTCCAGGTCGAGGAGCAGATGCATCCCGGGGCGTGAACCGACCGCGACAAGGGCAGGTAGCGGTGCGAGCTGGCCATCGCACTCCGGCAGCGATGCGTCACCCGGGAGGGTCCAGGACAGGCCGTCGCTGGTCCATGGGTGGGGCGCGTCTGCGTGTGGGCTGGTCAGCAGGAGGTTGACCTCCGTGCCGCCCAGCCAGGCACCGACGATGTCGGGCATCTGGTCGGTGGTGCGGCCGGCGAGCTGCATTGCCAGGGCGCGCAAGGCGTGATCCAGGCGGTCCACCGCGGCCGGCTCGGCTACGACGCGCATGTGTGTCTCCGTTGTAGGGCTGGCCGGTTCAGGCAGGCGGCGTCCAACTGGACGGTGCTGCTGCTGGCGCTGGCGGCGGCGGACGAGCACCCGCAATGTCAGGGTCGCGAGCAGCGCGGCTCCGATGAGCGGCGCACCGATGCGGAGGACGGTGTCGAAAAGCCCGGCCTCGCCGGTCTGCTCCGAATGGGCGGCGGCGGGGGCCGTGGAATCGGACGGCTGGCCCGCCGCCGGAGATGCTGATCCAGTCTGCGAGGTTGTGCTCGGTCGCGGACTCGTACTCGTGCTCACCGATGCGCTGGGGGAAGCCGTGGCGGTTGCCGTTGGGCTCGGCGAAGTGGCGGGCGGCGACGTGCTGGTCGACCCGTCGGAGTCGGAGGCACCCGAGTCGGTACCGGGATCACCGGGTTGGGTGACCGGCGGAGTTGGCGGCGCGGCGGTCAGCGTGCCGGTGGCGTGGCTTGTCGGGCCCCGATCGTGGGCGTCCGCGGGGAGCGTGAGGCGCCAGCCGCGTTCGATGTGGTCTGGTCCGTGGACGCCGGCGGTATCGGTGATGAGGTGGGGGTTGAGCGCTGCGATCTCCGGGTAGCGTTCGGGATCGCCCAAGAAGCGTTCGGCGACGTACCAGAGCCAGTCGCCCTTGTGCACCTCGTACACCGGCGCGGCGCTCGGCGCAGACGAGCTCAACGCAACCGGCACCATCGCAACCGATGTCGCCGTGTTGGTCGGGATTCGGACGGTCCAGCCTGGGTAGACGCGGGTATCGCCCGGCTTGAGGACCTGGCCACCGGGTTGTGCGATGCCGTAGGTGGCCTCAGCGATGGTCCGCCACTGGTACCTATCGCCGAGATACCGCTCGGCAAGGGTCGGCATCTGCTCACCAGGCTGGACGACGTGGTCAATGTATTGGTTCGGCACTTCCACGTTGCCGGTGATGGTGGCGTCGCTCGTTGCGTTCGCGGTGGCCGGCAGGATCGACACCGCCGCGGGCGGCGCCGCGACGGGTGCTGCTGTCGCGGCCAAAGCTGGAGAGCTGAACATCATGGTGATGGCGGTGACCAGGCCGGCGGCGGTGCGTCGTTGCCAACCCCAGACGGGAAGTCGCCAGCCGCGCCATTGAGCCATGACCTCGGCGAACACGGACCAGGTGAATAGGGCCCAGGCCAGCCAGCCGACCAGGCACAAGGTGCGGACGAACACGGTCCCGTCGTCTGGGCCGGTCAAGTCCCGCACGGACGGCAACGGCGGCCCGAGAACCTGCCATGCGACTAGCAGCACAAGCGGTACAGCGGCGACGAGCGCCGCGATGGCGGTCAGTGCCGCGAGACCGGCCAGGATGTGGCGGACCTGGTGTGCCCGCCGTCGCTTCCGGGTGATGTTGCGTGGCATGGTTGCTCCTCTCCTCGGCTCGGCGTTGCAGGATGCAGCTAGGTGGCGACCAGAACGGTTGTGGCGTGTCCGGTCGCGGTGAGCGAGTTGATGCCGATCAGGCCGAGGAACAGGGTGGTGTAGGTGATCGTTACGGTGACGGTGACGTGTTTGCGGTCCGGCGCGATGTCGACGACGCCCGTGACGCCAGCGGCGGCGAGGTAGTTTTGCGCGGCGGCCACTGCCGCGGCGGGATCGACGACCTTGTCGCCACCTTCGATCGCTTGCGGCGCCAGGATTGCCTGCCCGGCCGCGCGAGCTGCTTCGCTGGCGACGTTGTCGGCCCGTTGCATCGCGCGGATCTTGCCGCCGCCGTCGACGGAGAGCCCGATCATGAGGAGGACGGCGAACGCCAGCACGAGCGCCAACAGCGCGATGCGGCCGTCGTCGTTCCGCTGGAAGCGGCTGAGCCGTGGCACTTTTGTCATGTGCGTGTCCGGAAGGTGTCGAGGACGCTCACGAACGTCGCGTTGAGCGTTCGCGAACCTGGAAGACCGTCAACGACGATGTCGCTGAGGTCGACGACACAGGTGATGGACGCGGCGACGGTGGCTGGTTGACCGACCGGTACGGCGAAGCCGCTGGTGTCGACGACGACCGTGAGCTGCGAGCAGTGCAGTCCCTGTTGATCGAGGGCGGCACTGGCAGCGCTGTAGGCGTCGGCGCGGGCCTGGCCTTCGGTCCGAGCAATCGACGCAGCACGGGCAGCATCGTGCGCGGCCCCCTCGATGGCGCCGCCTGCGACTTGGATGCGCCCGCCTGCAATGGCCACACCGACCAGCGCGAGAAGGACCGGTGCCAGCATTGCCGCCTCGATCGCTGCCGAGCCACAGTCGCTCGAACAGCGCTGCCGGTCACGTCGTGCGGTCATGGGCTGGTCACCCGCTCAACGGTGCCGTGGGCGGTTGCGTGGACGCCGATTACGGCGCAGAACCCGGGCACGATCGACAGGCAGTGTCCGTCGACGGTCGCCTGCACAGTACGACCATCGCTGGTGACGGTGATCCTGACGTCGGACAGACTGTCGCCGGCCGAGGCGATGAACGCCTCTGCTTCCGTCTGTCCAGCGCCAGGTGCAGCGTTGTAGGCGCGTTGGGCGTCAACCGCTTCTTGCGCAGCGGCCACCGCAATGGATCGCGCGTAATAGAAGTTGGCAGCCTGGATGGCCAGGAAGACGACGACGAGCACCGCGGCGGCCGTGATCACGAACTCGATGGACCCGGAGCCGTGGTCATCGCGCTGGCCCCGCCGGGGACGGGGGATCTCCCGGCGGGGTGGTTGCGCGGCACCAGCTGCTGGGCGTTCCGATGTCATGTCGGCTAGTTGATTCCGGGGATCCGGTTGTTGATCGCGATGGTGATGGCGCCGACCACGAGGCCAGCGATGAACAGGGCGAGCAGCGCGAACATGGCCCACTCGATCGATGTGGCGCCACGGTCATCGGCGCGTGCCGCGCGCCAGCGGCGACGCAGCGTGTGCGTTGTTGGTGCGATCGTTTGCATCGTTGCTCCCTTCTCCCCGTCGTGTGACAGAGGAGGTCCTCAGGTGGTGATGAGCCGGTACAGGAACGGATAAGCACCGGCGACGAACAGAACCAAGACCATGAGGCTGGTCGGCATGTACAGCACGGTCGTGGCGGTCTTTGCACGGGCCTTGTCCTTGGCCAGCAAGGCGGAGTTGAGCGACTTCGCGCGGCTGCGCAGGGTGTCGTAGACCGGGGCGCCCTCGTCCCCGGCGAGGGTCATGATGTCGCCGACGTCGCCGAGGTCAGGTACCCCGATCTGGGCGGCGACGTCCTTGAGCCCTTCCCACGGTGGTTCGAGCCGGAGCCGGGAGACGCGCAGGGACTCGCGGATGCGTTCGCAGACCCAGCCGCCGCGGGCTGCTGCGGCTTCGAGGGCTTCCGACGGCCCGCGGGAGGCGGCCATTTGCAGGGCGACGAGGTTGAGGTAGACGGCGACGTGCCGGCTGAACTCCTCGCGGGCCTCTGCTGCTTTCTGGCGAACGGAGACGTCGACCAGGAAGAAGAACACCACGGCGAACACCAGTCCCACAGCAGCTGGGATGATCAGGCCCAGGTGCACGCCGGACAGCGCCAGGATCAGCGAGAAGACCGGCGGGAACAGCAGGCCGATGAGCGGGAATACCAGCTTTTCGGTGAGATACCGCTCCGCGCTGTACCCGATCAGGGCAAGCTCCGCCGCGGGAATGCGGAGCCGGTTGACCAGCGCGCCCAGCGGCCCGCGAACCTGGACCACCGGCCGGCGGTCATCGGCGTTGCCCGCACGCAGCTGACGCAGCGCCGGCCCGAGGGCAGGCACCGCCGGTCGCATTGCCCGGATGATGACCAGGATGCCGAATCCAACCAACGCGCCGGTCAGCAGTACGAACAAGACTCGGACGTTCATCGGGCGGCCGTCCATTCCCGCCGACCGGACGAAGTGATCTTCTGCGGTGTTGCCGGCTGGCGACGTTGTACCGCCGGGACGAGGAATCGACCGTGCCGGATCGCCCGCGTCAGCAGCCGTACCCAGGCGAGCAGTCCGGCAAGGACCAGCATGTTCGCGGCCAGCACGAGCTGCCCGACGAGCATCCCGTACGGCCGCGCGTACGCGGAGCTGAGGAACAGCACGGCCAGGACGAGGAAGGTCAGCGTGGTCATGAACCTCGCCACGAACCGCGGCTCCGCCCGGTCCGCCGCGATGTCTCGCCGCATCGCAACCTCTTCTGCAGCGGTGGTGGCGACCGAGTCCAGCACGTCGGAGAGCCGCTGACCGCGATCGCTGACGTGCAGCATCAGCGATGCGATCACTTCGTCGGCCCGGAAGTCGTCCAGTTTGTCGGCGAACCGTTCCAAGGCGATCTCGGGATCGGTGCCGGCTTGCAGGTCAGCGGCGAGATCGGCGACCTGCGCGGCGATCGGGGCCGGTGCGGTCCGGGCACTGTTGATGATCCCCGAGATCAGGCCGTGTCCGGTCAGGACGAGATTCTTCAGCCGGCGGGTCCAGACTTCCAACCCTTCCAACGCCTCGATCACCTCGCGTTCCCGCGCACCGACGGTGTAGAGCAGCGGGGTCACCAGCACGGCGGCTCCAGCGGTCAACCCGCCGACCGGCCAGCCCGTGTAGAGCCAGACGGCGATGGTCGCGACGATGGCCAACCCGATCAGGAGCCGCCGGACGTTCCGCTCCCGGGCCGAGAGCCCGACGCCGAGCATGGCCTTCAATCTTCTGGTGAGTGCCGAGGGTGGCCGGGCAGGTTGGTGCGTTCCGATCGCCGCGACGACGAGGACGGTCGCGCCGGCGAGCAGACCTGCCGCCGCCACCGCGGCCAACAGCGCCGGGCTCATCGGCCACCGCCGACGATGGTGCGCAGCGGCTGTGTCCACATGCCGTCGGTCTGGTTCAGCCAGTCGAGGTCGAATCCTGTGCGGAGCAGTTGGGCGCGGGACTTCTGTGGGTGGACCTTCGGGCGTGCCCGCCCGTCGGGCCCAGGGCCGAAGATCGCCTGGGTGGTGGGTTGCAGTCCGTCGCCCATGCCCACGACTTCGACAACGTGGCTGACGAATCGGTGCTGCTGACCGCCGATCGGTCGCTCGTCGATGATGTCGCAGTAGATGATGTAGTCCAATGCGTTGACTACCGTGAGCCAGGCGCCGGTCAGGGAGTTCGCGGCGCCGTAGCGCATCAGCAGCTCGGCGATGCGTAGCAGCACGCCGTCGGCGTGACGGACGTGCAGCGTGCACATGGAGCCGCGCATGGTGTTCATCGCGTCGAACATCGGCACGATCTCGGCCGCGCGCACCTCCCCGACCAATACCCGCCGCATCGACAATCGCAGCGTATCCGGGAAGAGCTGCTCCAGGGACACCTCACCAGTTGGGCGGCCGTCCGGTCCGAGTTCGCCGTGCCCTTCGCGTGCCTCGATCGGCAGCACCCAGTCGAACTCGCCGGTCTCGTGCAAGCCGAGTTCGAGCTCGGACTCCATCGTGGCGAACCATTCGGTGCGCGGGATTTCCGTCGCCATGGCCCGCATCAAGGTGGTCTTACCCGAGCCGGGCGGCCCGGCGAGGATGACGTTGAGGTTGGCACGGACGATCGCGGCCAGGAAGTGCCGCAACACGGGGTCAATGGAGACCAGGCTGACCATGTCGTCGAGGTTGACGCGCTTCGTGCGGTGCCGCCGGGTCACGATGACCGGTGCCGGCGTGACCACGTGCATCGCCGCGAGCCGGTTGCCATTCGGCAACCGCATGTGCAAGGTGGGTTTCGACGCTGTCAGGGCCCGCTCGTTGCGCTGGCCTACCGAGGCGATGCGCTGGATCGTCTGCAACAGCTCGTGGTCGTTCGCGGCTGCCGGCGGACCTGTCTCGACCCGCCCGTCGGCGTACTCGATCCGCACCCGCTGATGACCGAGCACGATGACGTTCTCGACATCGGGGTCATCGGTGGCCGGCTGGAGACGGCCCAGTCCGAACAGGTACGCCAACACCATGTCCAGGAGCCGCTGCTCGTACTCATCGGCGACCCGCTCGCCGGTCTGGCGGCGAGCGTCGATGTGGGCGCGAACGACCTGCGCTGCGATGTCCTCACCGATCGCGCGACGGTCCTCGGGGCTCTGGTCGGTATTGCCGCGGAACTCCGCCGCGAGCAGCTGCGCGGCCTGCTCGTGCAGTGCACGCACGACCGTGTCGTCGAGCGGGGGGACGGACCGCGATGACCGCGCACGTTCCTCGAGCGCATCCGGCGGTGGTGGCGGTGCGGTGTAGCGGCCATTGATCTGTGCACGGACGGCCGCGCCCAATGCCGTCGGGTCAGGTCGGCGACCGTTGCTGTTGCCGTTGTTGCGCGCGTCAGTGGACAACGTCGGCCTCCTCGTCAACGCGACGACGGCCCAGAACCGCCGGTGTTGCGGCAGGGAGGCGGTCTTCCTCGGAGATCCGCCGGATTGCGGGATCGACTCGACCGGCGGCGCGGAGCAGCCGGCCATGACGGGGTGTGATGCCTTGGCTCAGAGCGTCGGCACTCCTGGTGTCGTCCGGCAGCGCCGCTGCGACGGGGGTGCGCAGTTCCAGCGCCAGCTCCTTCGTGCGGTAGCTACCGTCGCCGACCGTGACAAGCGCTACCGGTGGACGGCCCGGCTGGAGCAGATGCTGCAGCGCTGCGGAGGCGGCGCGGGCGCTGATGAGCGTCGGGCGCAGCACCAGCAGGACGAGGTCGGCCTTCGTGATGAGCGGGGTTGCTGGGTGAGCTGCGGCGAGTCGGCCGCAATCGGCGATGACGTCGTACTCCTCGGCACCGTCGCGGATCATCGGCAGCTGTGCTGCGAGCTGGTCCCAGCCGGCCGCTTGGCCAGTGCGTTGCGGTTCGCCCCAGGTGGCGGCCTGTGCCGGGTCGGCCAAACCGGGGAGCAGCAGCTTGGTCCTCGCCGAGTCCCCGTCAGGTGCCAGGTCGACCAGTTCGTTCCACAGCGTGTTGGCGGTCAACGGCCGCCGGGCCAGCGTCGAGGTCAACCGGTCCAGCCCGCGACCGTCGAGGGCAACCTCGCACAGGAACCCTGCCGCGAGGTCACCTCCGGCCGGGTCGCACTCGGCCAGCAGCACACGTCGTGGCCAGCGCAGCGCCAAGGCGAGCGCTGTTGTGGTGGCGCCCGGTGAACCTTTCGCTGAGCACACCGCGATCAGGGCCATCATCAGCTCCTCGTCGTCACGACGAGCACGATGCGGCCGGCCGCAGCCATCGCCGCCACCACCGATCCGTCGGCCGTCGCCACCGCCACGTCCACCCGCACGTTGCCGTTGGTCGCCGGCCCCGACGTCCCGGCCACGGTGGCCGGGATGCTGGATGGCTGCGCCGCGGGCGTGCTGCTCTGCGGGTCCGGGACGCCGGCGAGGCCGGTCGGCGGGACGACCACCAGCACGACCGCGTCGCCGGGCTTCAGCGCGCGTGCCGGCAGCTGTCCGGGTTTGAGCTCGATGCCGATCAGCTGCTGACCGGGTGCCGGAACGGCGGTCTTCGTCAGCTGGTCCTGGGTCAGCAGCGTGCCCGGATAGAGCTCGGCCGCCGCGTGTTGCCCGACCACCTGCGCACGCTGCGCCGCGGGGATCGGGTTCAGACCGACAGCCGCATTGACGTTGATGACGGCGAGATCGCTGTCTTGGATGGCGGCGCCATAGGCCACCCTGTGACTCACGGCCAAATACGGATGGGTCATGCCGTCCTGGACGACGAGGAGGTACGCCCCGACGGAGCCGAGCACGACCAGGACGACGCCGAGCGCCCACATGCCCAGGCTGCGTCGCCGAGGCAACCGGGCCAGCGAGGTCGACGCAGCGACCGGGGGTGCGCTCGCAGCGTCGACGATGCTGCGGTTGATGGTGCTCATTGGGTCACCGCCTGAATCTCGCCGATTTCAACGCTGCTCTGCGCCTGGCTGGTCGGGTTAAGCACGCCGGTCTGCCCACCGCCGGACCATGTGACAGTCCAGTACGTCGTGGCGGTGAGCTGATATCTCCCATGCGGGTGTGTGGTGGTGCTCGACGGCACGGTGTACCGGTAACCGCACGTGGGCGAGTCGGTGTTGCCGTAGCTCGCGGCGTAGGGCGTGCCCGGATTCGCGCAGGTCGTGGTGTGGCCGTCGCCCATGTTCCAGACGATCCGCGACGCCTTCGCGGTGATGGTGACGGTGATCGCCCCGCCGCTCGCGCTGGCCGACTGCGGGCCCCAGGTCTCCGGTGTGACGGCCGTCCACATCCACACCGGCAGGCCGACCGCGCCGCTGCCGCCGGGTTGGGGAGCGATGCCAATCTGCGCTCCCCGCAGGTGCAGCTTCGCCAGCGCCTGCTGCGCCAGCTGCGCCGGAGTCGGGCCGGTATCCGGCGGGTTGGGGTTCCAGTAGTAGACCTGGGTCACGTAGTCGCTGCCGGGGCTCTGATAGCAGGTCTTGGTGCCCCAAGCACCGGTGGCAGGGTCCTGGCCGCCGGGCGGCGGAGCCAGCGGCGGCGGGACCATGGCCTTCCAGTAGCAGCCGCCGCCCATGTAGGTGCCGAACTGCGGGTCGGTGCACGGCATCTTCTGCCCATTCCAGGTGCACCCCGACCCGCCTCCACCACCTCCGCCGCCACCACCATCCCCGCCGCCGTCGCCTGGCCGATGGCCATCGGACCAGCACCACGGGTCGACGCTCGTATCGCAGTCCCCGCCGCCGCCTGGACCTGCCAGGAACACCGATTGCATTGCCACCGCTGCGCTTGCGCCGCCAACCGCCAGCAGCGTTCCTGCGGCAGCCACACCCACAATGAGGCCCAGGGCCGAACGAAGCCGGGCCGCTAGCATGGATCCGTCCCGCCTTCAGCTTTGTTGACCAGCCACTGGCCGGTCTGGTAGCGCCACACCGTGGCGACGGTGGACACCTTGGGGTTCTTGATAGCGCTGTTGGGCACGGGGCTGCTATTGCTCTTGTAGACCAGCTTCAAGGCGCTGTAGTCCAGACATGCATGGATGGTGACGACTGGCTGGGCCGCGTCGACATCGGCCTGCGTACTCACAATCCTTGCCGTCTGAGCGCCAACCTGGACCTGGCCGTTGTCGCGGAGCCGCTGGATGTTGTGCCGCGTCAGGCTCAGCAGAGGGTCGGCGACATACCGGGCCAGATCGGCGTTGTTCGGGTCCGCAGCTTGCGAAGCGATGGCCCAGTACTCGATGTATCCCTGGTACGCCGCGGTCGCCGCCTGCACCGCTTGTGCGACCCTCGGGTCGGCCGTTGGGCTGGGCGACGGCGCGCTGGCCGCCGGACTGGCACTCCCCGGCGTCGCCGGCCCCTTGTCGGTGCACGCGCTCAACGTGCAGCCGGCCATCGCGAGCGCAACCAACGCAGGCGCAGGGTGCAAGCGGCGGATCATGTGAGCCTCCTAGGCAGAACGGCGAACGCAGCGCTGGTGCGCATGCGACTGACCTGGCTCCGACACCGCAGCTTGGCGTGGCCATGCCAGGTCATTCCGCCATCGTGCCTGTTCGATGCGTCCTGGAGGGGCCCGAACCGGAGCCGGGCAGTCCCCTTCACTTGCGTCAGATTGCGGGCCCCTCTTGGGCCGGACACGTCCCCCCGTGCGAGCATTCATCCACCTCCAGCTGCAAGTTGCAGCACCGTTCACAAGGTCATACCTCGCATTGCAGTCGAGCCGCCACGGTCCGCAATCGCCGTACCGTGAGATCCGTCCCTACAGGTGCGCACTTTGAGGTGTGGAGAGTTCGCCGATTCACTCATCTCTTCGGGTGTTGCCCCTCCCTGCCGCGTAGGTCCACACTGACCGCAACACGGCGCCGCGGATTTACCGCCGTGCATGGACAGTCCGATGCCGCGAGGGGGCCAATCGGTGGCCGAGCCCATCACTATTGAGGTCCTGGGATCAGCGCTCGACCTGATCGGACGACCGCTCATGCTGGAGGCGCTCGCCGTGGTCGCGGACGGGAAGCCACTGCCCGACGCGGCGCCCAGCGGGGCGGATACCGGGTTGTTCCTCGATGAGTTCAAGGCGCTGCGCGTGCTGGGGATGGTGGAATCAGTCGAGGGATCGGTAGCGGGTCTGTACGCACTGACGCCCCCCGGACGCGCGCTGATGGACCTCCTCGACACCCTGGCAGCATCGATTACCCGCACGTCGACAGCTGCTTACTCAATCTCGTGACGCCCGAACGACCGTTTTATTCGGTATGTCGATTGTGTGCGGAATCGCAGGATCCGCATAATCCGTACGTATCAGTGCGCGTCGCATCCATCACAAACATTTTCCCTTGACAGCGCCGCTGCGCCTTGTGACCTTGAAGGCTGCGCATGACCTAACTCACGCCGTATCACGCGGCGTCGAGCGGCGGGGGCTGAGGGGGAGCTGCGTGGATTCATCGCATGTGCAGAACGCGAGAGAGATCTTCGCCCGCAAGTGGGACCTCGTCGTCCTCACGCATCTGTCCGAAGGACCACTCCGGTATACGCAACTCGCGCGTGCGATTCGCAAGGAGTACCCAGAACTCACTGAAGGGGTGTTGAGCAAGACGCTACGACGTTTGACTGGCGATGGACTGGTTCACCAGGTCCCGCTCTCACGATCGCAGCGTGCACACGCCCTCACCACGGACGGCCGTTCGATTGTCGGCGTCCTGGTCCAGATCAGCGAACTCTACGACAAGTACCGCCGGCCTGATCCTTCCGCCGACGGGTCCGAGACCGATGATCCCGAGGATGAGTCGGACGAGAAACGATGAGTTAACCGCCGGATCAACATTTAGGCGGTGTCTCAGATGGTGGCCTTGGTCAGTCGGCGGTAGCAGATGAGGATGCAGCCGAGGTCGGCGAAGGCTTGGAAGTGGTCTGCTTTGCGTTCATAGCGGCGGCCGAGGCGACGGTTGTTCATCAGCCACGACAGGCACGCCTCGACGATCCAGCGGTGACGACCCAGCCGTTGCGAGGACTCGATGCCCTTGCGGGCGATCCGCACGGTGATGCCACGGCGGCGGACCTCGGCACGGATCGCTTTGTGGTCGTACGCCTTGTCGGCGTGCAGCTTTGCGGGCCGCCGGCGGGGCCGTCCGCCGCGGGAGCGGGTCGGGGCGACGGAGTCCAGCAGCGGGAACAGTAGCTGCGCGTCGGGGGTGTTCGCTGCGGAGATGAGCACGCTGAGCGGAACCCCGCGCCGATCGCACAGGATGTGGATCTTCGATCCTGGTTTGCCGCGGTCGACCGGGTTTGGCCCGGTCAGGTCCCCCTTTTCAGGGCTCGGACGCTGATCGAGTCCACCACCGCCCGAGACCAGTCGATCCCACCGGCCAGGTTCAGCCGGTCCAGTAACTGTTGATGCAGCCGTTCCCACAGCCCGTCCCGGGTCCAGGCGCCGAACCGCCGATGTACGGTCGGGCGGGAGACACCGAACAACGCCGCTGGCAGTTTCCGCCAGGAACAGCCGGCCTGCACCATGTACACGATCGCGGCCAGGACCGCCCGGTCGTCAGCCCGACGTTTCCCGCCGCCCTGTGGCCGCTTGGCCTGTTGCGGGATCAACGGCCCGGCAATCTCCCAGAAGTCGTCCGGCGCCCACGTTCCCACCATGTCATCAACCACATCGGCCACGAAACGAAGGTCATGCCCGAGGCCGGGGCCTCACCATCTGAGACACGCCCTTAACAGGCTATTCTTCGCGTGCCGTCGGCGGCAACGATGTCATGCAGCAACGACGCAACTCCGGGGAACTGCGCTGCCTTTCCGCAGCGTAATGTGCGATCCGCGCCCGTCGGCATGGCCGCGCCGACGGACATTATTTACCGAGCTGAACTGTGCGGCGCTTGACTGGCTCCAGATTGGTACGAACGGCGGTTTCGCCAGGTCCGGCTGGCGATGCCCATCCGCAAGTCCGCAGTGTTGTGAGCCTCCACGGCAAGATCGGCGATTGCTTCGACGGTTCGCGCTCCCGATCCACCCGAATGCCCCGACGTCGACGACGTTGACAATGCCGCGCCACTCGGTTCGTGCATCCTGGCACGCACCTGACGGTGCGGATTCCACGGACCGTGGCGGAGTGGGCGCTCGACGCGATACGACAGGGCTGCCATGTCGGCGCGTTTCTGGAGGTCCGGTTGTCTGTGCGGAGGAACGGGACTACCGCGTTGCCGGGCCGGCGCCGGGCCGAAGCCGCCCGCGTCGGCCGGCGCCCCGGCTCGACCGGTGCCGCTGGCCTTCGAGGTGCCGGGATTGAGGGCGCCAACGGCCGCAGATTCCTAGGTGTACTGGTGCGCGTCGTGTGCTGCGCGGTCTTGCTGACGCCATTGCTGCGCTGGACGATCGTGCGTCACTCGGTTTCGGCTTGCCGATCGTGGCGGCGCGCCTGCCCGCGATGCTCAACGCCGCTTGGTCTCTGGGGGGACACGGCGTCGATCACACCTCGGGCGCGATGCGGTGTCTGCGGTCAGCGGCTCGGTCCGCCGCCGTGGACGGTTGAGCTGGTGTTCGTCGCTTCGTTGGCTTTGCTGGTGGTGGCGGGCATACGGGACCTGGCGTTCGTGGCGTTCGGTTGGTGGAGTGCTGTGGGGACGGTGCTGCTGTTCGTGGACCTGGCTGTGCAACGGCTACCAGCCAGGCTGTGCTATCTGGCTGCGGGCGGCCTCGGGGCACTGCTCCTGGGCCACGCTGCAGCTGTGAACGATTTCGAACCCTGGCTGCGGCTCGTGTTCGGGGGGCTGGGCTCCGCCGCGGTGGTGGCTATCTGCTCCATGGTGGCTCCCACAACGGTCAGGTGGGGTGACGTGCGGTTCGCGTTGGCGATAGGCGGTGCTGCGGCGTGGGCCGGCTGGTTGGCGTTGTACGCGATGGCGTTGCTGGCTACCGGCGCGGCGGCCGTGGTCGGCATAGGACTCGTCGTGGCGCGGCGCGCTACGCGCAAGACTCATTTGCCACAAGGACCGTTCTGGTTTCTGGCTGCACTCGTCGTGGTCACCGTGGTGGGCATGTAAGGGCAGCTTCGGATCAGGTCAGCGTTGGGAGCCACTACAACGGAGACCGGTCCTCGCAAGACCGGTGAACATGGCAAATTATTCGCCGCGTTGAAAAACTGCGGGATTCTGCAACGGAGCCCGGTTCGGCATTGCCGGCGAGGGGCGGGGAAGCCGCCTGACTGCACGAAGCCATTCTACAACGGAGACCGGCGGCGCCCAGGCCGACGATTCTTAACGGCATGCGGACTTAGTGAGCGGCCGACAATCTAGACGGGCTTTGTAGGTCAATTAGAAATGATGAAGTCGCGCGGTTTGCCGTCCATCATGGCACTGCAACGGAGACCGGCCGGGCAGGGCCGGTAAAGCTGGTCCCGTGTTCCCACCACGGCGGCGTCTGCTGGCCACGACGGAGACCAGCCGCAAAGACTGGCGAAGATCGTGAGCGATGGACCTCAAAGGCGGACGGTTCGCGCTACAACGGAGACCGGCTACGCGGACCGGTGAATGTACTACAGTTGAGAGCAAAAGGCATCTGCCGCATGCTGCAACGGAGATCGGCCACGCAGGCCGATGCAAGTGCCACAGTGGTTCGCCCGGCCTATAGGCATTGCCGCTTCAACGGAGACCGGCCGCGTAGGCCGATGAAGGGACTTCCCGGATCCCTTGATCCTGCAGGTCGAGGCGCTACAACGGAAACCGGCCGTGCGGGGCCGACGACGGTGGCAGATTGTTCGCCGTTTTGAAGAAATGCGGGATTCTGCAACGGAGACCGGCTGCGTACAACCGGCAAAGGGCGGGTTAGAGCCTGAGGTTGCGGTTCAACCGCAGGACACTACAACGGAGACCGGCGTCGTAGGGCCGGCGACGGCCGTTGAGATCCACGTAGGCGTCAATCCACGTCTTGCTACAACGGAGACCGGCGGATCGGGCCGGTGAAGGCTGCGGCGGGCAGATTCCGCACGGCACGGTGGTGGCGCTACAACGGAGACCAGCCGCGTGGCGCTGTTGGAAGGCGGCGGCGTTCGCCTCATGCTTTGCATACGCGCCAGGGCTGCAACGGAGACCGGCCGCAGTGTCGGTGAAAGAGCGCACGACCGTGACGTTCATGGGGCCGGGCAACTTGCTACAACGGAGACCGGCCGCGCAGGGCCGATGAAGGAAAGACGCCGGTTGGTGCACCGAGGACGGCCTCAAACTGCAACGGAGACCAGCCGCGCAGGGCCGGTTGTGCGCCTGATGCTTGAGCGTGTCCGCACGGGCGGCGAGCTGCAACGGAGACCAGCCGCACAGGACCGGTGAAGTTGATGACCGTATACGGGACGAGTTGGCGGCGCAGCCGGCTTGAACGGAAACCGGCCACGGGGGCCGGTGAAGGTGCGCTCCCCGTCACGATCGCCAAGATAGGGATCTTGCTACAACAGAGACCGATGCGGGTGAAAGCTGCGCCTAGTCGTGCGTGGCTGCGGCGAGTACGACGCGCTACAACGGGGACCGGCTGCGCAGGGCCGGTGAAGGTTGTGATGGGCGCGCTCGGTGCATTCTTCCTGTGGACGCTACAACGGAGACCGAGCGTGTAGTGCTGGTGGAAATGGGACGCCCGGGCGGTCGTCGCAGGTCTGTTCGGCGCTACAACGGAGAACGGCCGCGTGGCGCAAGTGTTGTAAGAAGATCGGTTCCAAGGGCACGATCACGCTGAACCCGCTACAACGGAGACCGGCCGCGTAGTACCGGTGGAAGTAGACGTCACACGTCAGGTTGGTCTGCGCCGTCTGCGCGCTGCAACGGAGACCGGCCGCGTAGCGCCGGTGTAAGCAGACGTCTGAGGCCGGTGAGCCGAATTTCATTATGGTGCTACAACGGAGACCGGCCGCGTAGTGCCGGTGGAAGCCCGTGACTATTTCCAGCGTCAGTTGCCGTTTGATCTGCTACAACGGAGACCGGCCGCGTAGTGCCGGTGGAAGGCTGTTGGAGCTGGACGAATGTTCTTTCATGATCGCTTGGCTGGTGTTCTTCCGTCGGAGTGTCTGTTTCCTCCTGCTTTCACGGTCGGAACCTCCGGCTTGGAGGCGTCGAGTTTCGGGCTCCTAGATCGTCTGGATGGTGTCGGTCGCTTTGGAGTTTTCAAGTAACAGGGTTGTGCTCTGCAGTTTTGTGTCCATCTGAGGTGTCGGCGGCGGTCTGTGGCGATGGTTAGGTCGTTAGCGTGGAGTCGATGATGGCTGTTCGAGTTCTGGGGTGAAGATGCCGTATCCGAAGTGGCTGAGTTGCCCCAGAAGGAGAGGGCCGTTGATGGGTTCGGGGAACTCGAGGTGGAGACCGAGACCAGGTCTGGCTTTGCCGAGGTGTTCGGTGAGGCGATAGCGGCGGAAGGCGCGAGCCCATTGGTCTGAGAGTCCGCTAGCGGGGTTGAGGAGGGTGACGGTGGCTGGGGGGAGGTTGCGGTAGCGCAGTTCGGCGGTGATGTCTTTGGTGAGGTAATCGTCGAGCGGTTCACGTTTGCGGTAGCGGACGGGCAGGTAGGGGGTGAGGCTGCGCCAGTGGCGGGTTGGTGTGGTGAGTTCCGGTGCGATGTGTTCGAGGGTGCCGACGGCTTGGAGGAGGAGCTCGGTGTCGGGCAGTCCTTTGATGCGGTAGGTGCTGCCTCGCTGGCCGGTGAGGGATCGGATGCCGATGATTCGGGTGACGGCGTCGATGGGGATTCCGGCGGGTGCCCAGATGATGATGGCGGTGATGGTGGCGCCGCTGTTGGGGCTGTCGGCGATGGGGATCCAGTGGGCGTGTTGGTGGTTGGTGGCGGCGCCGCCGGTGCCGAGGAGCGGGGCGGGTGTGCCGTCGAGTCGGCGGGTGACGTGGCGGTGGAGCTCGTCGGCGAGCAAGACGCCGTGGGTGCTCTTGATGGGGGTTTGGCTGAGGACTGCGAATCGGATGGCGTTGACGCTCGCGGTGCTGACTCGGCTGGTTGAGGGCTGGGTTCGGGCTGCGGCGGCCGGCGTGGTGCGGGTGTAGGTGAGCAGAGTGGTGTCGGGTGGGGTGGTGCGTCGTGCGCGGCGGACGTCGGTGGGGCTGGTTTCCAGAACTGCGCGGCGGATCGGTTGGTTGGCGACGAGAAGCCGGATGGACTCTGCGCCGTCGGAGCCGGGGGCGGGATGCCACCAGGTGTCGTCCGGGGCTGGTTGGCCCTCGGGGTCCAGGAGCCGGATCTGGCACACGGATTCGGCCCGGCCGAGGTAGGGGACCAGCTCGGCGAGTTTGGCGAGGATGTCGCGTTGTTCGGCGTTGAGTGTGGTGTTCCAGTGCACGAAGAGGTCGGCGTCTCGGGCCACGGTCAGGAAGGCATCGAGGGTGAGGTCTGTCGAACCGGTGGTGCTGCGGGTGTGGTCGGTGTCGGGCAGGTAGTGGCGGGTGTGGCCGGGGTTCGCTGGTGGCGTCCAGTACACCGGCGGGTTGCCAAGCGCGCTGAGCACCGCGTCGAGGGTGGGGGCGGGTAGGTCCGGCCAGCGGGTGTACCAGGTGGCGACGAGCGCGCGGAGGATCCGCCACGGCGACGGTGGCCACTCCACGGTGCCTTCGTTGGCGCTGCGGTCCCAGGGGGTGGCGTGGTAGCGGCCCACTGGGAAGCGGACGGCGAGGGTGACGCTCATCCTTTGCTCCGGCCGGTCCAGACGGCGGTGGTCACCGGGCCGAGGTCGTCGGCGCATTCGCCAAGCAGTTTCGTGATGCGGGTGGCGGCCTCGGTGGGGTCAGGGCGGGCGCCTTGGACGTCGACGACTTCGAGGTCGCAGGCGCTGCGCAGCCGGAGGCCGCCGTCAAGCAGCGAACCGATCTCGTAGTCGATCAGAGCTTCCAGGAGCGCAGTGGCCGGTTCGGGCAAACCGTAGGCTCGCAGTTGGGCGTGGTCGGTGGTGAAGTAGGCGGTGATCCGTCCGGCGGTGTATTCGACTCTGTGGTGCGGGACGGTGCCGTACCCCTCGGCGGTCGCGCCGTCTTTGGCCTCGTTGATGACCACGTCGCGTTTGACGCCACCGGTGACTGCCGGCCGAACGTCGTAGGCGTCGATGAAGCTGGTCACTGCACGAGTGATCCGCGGTTGCCAGGGCCAGCCCTTGCGGGCGAAGAACACGCCATGGACCAATGCGAGCGGGTCGAGGGCAAAGGAGGCGCGGGCGACCGCGCGGTTGTCGAGGGGCCGACCGGCCTGCAGGCCGAGGTGTTCACGCATCCATTCGTCGCCTTTGGTGCCGTCGATGGTGGCGTTCATGATGTAGGCGGAGGCGAGGCGGTGGGCCTCCAGCCGACTGGAGGACAGAAAGCCACCCGTGCCGTCGACGATGCGCACGTAAGGCAGGCCGTCGAGCGCGGGAACCTGCTCCGTGGTGGCCTCGTCCCAGGTGGTGGCTTCCAGCCGGTTCGCCATGGACTGGTAGGACTCCACCGCCAGGGTGCGGCCTTCGGTGGTGTCGAACTCTGCGGCGCCCAGGTCGGGGAATCCCGTCGGCTGGAAGCGGTGTCCGGCCAGCGGGCGCAGGTCGACGTGCAGCAGGGTGCGGTGGACGCTCACTGGGTCTCCTGGGCGGGTTCGTGGGATCGGCGGCTGCCGGTGGAAGGTTCGGTCTGGATCGGTCGGGCGAGGTGACGGGACAGGGTCCGCCGTGGTTGCCGGCATCGTGGCAGGAGCGCCGCGGCGATGCTAGGGCCGTGCTGTCGCAGCCCGGGCAGGGCAGGTACGGCCTGCCAGCCGCATTGTTTGAGCCGGCGGACGGCGTCGGCGTGCACGGTGTCGATCTGCCCGGCGACGAGCCTGGCCGGCCAGTCCGGCTGGAGCCCCAGCCGGGGTCCGGCCGAACGATCCTCCCGGCTCTGAGCGAGACCTTCGGCGAACGGCTGGAGCAGTCCGAGGATCGGCACGGGTATCGGTGGGCTGCCCGGGTCGGTCCAGGTGTAATCAACCCGATCCCAGTCCAGGGCCAATGAGGCTCGCAGCCACAGGTCGAGCCGGTCGTCATCGAGCTGGCCGGGTTGGACGAAGGCGTGCAGGTCGGCGTCGGGAACCCGGATGCCGGTACGGAACGTCGGGATGCCCCGCAGGTCGGCGGCGCCGCGTTCATCTGCGGCGGTCCGGCTACGCCAGATCAGTACCTCGGCCAGGACCGAACGCAGCGGCCGGAGTCCAAAGCCGGTCACCAGCGCGGTGTCGCGCCATCTGCGGTCCGGGTCGACCGGCAGCAGCAGGTGTCGCATGGTGCGCACCGGCTGCCGGACCGTGTTGGTGCTCGGCCGGGTGGCGCAGGAAGCCAACCCGACTGCGATCCGCAGTTCAGGGCACTCCGCGGCAGCCAGGACGTCAAGGAACTCCCGGGCGCTCGGTGCGGTGCGGACTGGCAGGTCGCGGCGTGCGCGGGCGCTGTGCCCGGCGGCATGTTCGAGGTTGGTGACTGCGGCGAGCATGCCGGCCAGGTGCAGCGGGCCGCCGTCGCGGGCGAACGCGACATGAGCCTGGTCGAAGCGCCGGACGGCCTGACGGATCGCGGCGCCGGTGACCCCGCCCCGGCATCGGGACACCCAGTCCTCCAGCCGGGCCGCCAATCGGACCTCCGGGCGGTGTGTGACGACGACCCGTTCGAGCGGGACGGCTGCGTGGGCCAGGCCGTTGCGGCGGTGCATGCCGTAGCGGACGAAGCCGTCCACCCCGCTGGCGACCCCGAGGGTGCGGGTGGCGGCGTAGAAGTCCACCGCCCGCTGCGCGGGCCGGCCCCGCCACGCCGCCCGGGCGTCGGTGAACAGTTGCTTGACCTCGTCGGCGGTGAACGGTCGATGCCAGGTCGGCACCCACACCTCACCGCGGGACACCTCGCCGGCCGCGCCGGTGGCAGTCCCGTCGGGGGCGTCGGTCACGGTGAACGGGACGGCGGCGCGGCCAGCGGCGTGCAGATGCCGGCGGGTTGGGCTGGCCGCGAACAGCAGCGCACCCTCCAGCAGCAGGATGTACTGCCACGGGTTCACCAGCGAGTCGGCGGCACCGAACGGCGACGAAGCAGGCCCACCCGCAGCCAGCAGATCGAACTGGCCCACCGACGCCCGTTGCAGCGGCTCGATCTGCGTGCCGTCCAACGCGTCGCGGGCGTAGGACAGGGACCGCTGCCGTGCCTTCACCGCGGGGTCGAGCATGTCGAGGAGCCGTTGGTGGAAGGTGCTGGAGAACTCCAGCCGGCCGTCGTTGCCGCCGGTGCCCAGCAGCGGCGGGAAGTACACCTGGTCATCGGTGAGGACTGCGACCGCGTCGAGCCATGGTAGGAGCTGCTCGGGGCATCGGTTGCGCAGCTCCCGCACACTGCGTTCCTTGCTCCACTCCTGATGGTGGAACCCGTCTGCGACCTGTCTCGCTACGGCGACCGCAGCTCGATACGGGTCCAGCCGGGGCGATGCCAGTGCCACCAGGGCATCGAGCGCTTGCCGTTGTGCCTTGTCTTTCAGGCCGAATCCGCTACCGCCGTTCCACGGAGTGACGATCGGGGTCGGCACGTAGCGCTCGACAAGCCAGGCAGGCAGGTCCGGCACCGTGGTGTCGACGACCAGACCGTCCGCGGTCCAGGCTGCGGTCAGGGCAGGGTCGGCCTGTTCCCCGAGGAGGCGGATCAGCCCCAGCCCTGCGAGGTAGGCACTCAACGGTGCCGGCTGCACGCCCGGCAGGGTATGGCGGGTCATCGGGCCTCCGGTAGCCCGGCGCTGGCTCGCCAGTCGGCGATCCGGACCAGCGTTTCCAGATAGGCCAGCACGAACGGCCCGTACCGGTCCCGCAGCCCTAGCGTCGTTCGCAGCCACGACCGGTCGGTTCCGAAGCTAAACATGCCCAACTCGACGGTCAGGTCTCCGGCCGGCTGGCCCAACATCGCCGGCACGGTGACGAGCTCGCCTTCGGCCAGCCCGAGCAGGGTCTTGTCATCGGTGTCGGCCGGGCCCCGCACTTGGAGCCGGAGCTTGCCGTGATGGGCAAGGACAAGGTACCGGACCAGATCTGGATCCTCGACACCGTCAAGCAGCCCGACCAGCGGCCCGTCAAGCAGCAGCAGTGACACTAGCTCGTGCCGGAACATCACCCCATCGGAGAAACGCAGCCGTCCCTCGACCCCGGCCTTCGCCCATGGCCGGCCCGCGGTCACCCACGCCGGCTCCGGAACACCGGCCAGACAGCACAACGCGTCCTGCCACCCTGGATAGCACTTCCCAGCATCGTGGGCGTACCCGGCCACCACCGCCGCCCTAGTTGCTGACGTCGCGAGCGTCAGCCGCAACGCCGCTACCAGCGCCGCCGCTTGTTCGCGCACGTCGATGCTGTGCTGCTCCAGCGACAACCACTGCGCCTGCCCGACGCTGGTGTCGTCCCGACCGAACGTATCCTTGCCGTCAACCGCCGGGACACCGTCGGATCTCGTCTGCTGCGGCGCCGGATCCGCGACCGGAGCCGGCGACACCGGATGGCTACTCGTCACGCTCAAACCGGTCCGCGGGTCGTAGCCACCGTCCCGGGCTGCGACCAGCAGTAGCTCACCGGGTCGGGCCGGGAATCGTTGCGTGACCTGCGTCCACCCACCGGTGAGCTGGTCGAACCGCCATACCGCTGCTCGTTTCGCCAGCGTCCGCAGGTCGCCCACCGGGACCCGACACCGCCACCGCTGCTCCGGCATCCTGACCCCGGACGAGGGACGGCCCGACGAATCCACCGGCGTCCACTGCGCCCACGCCACCTGCGCGTCGGAGTCCTCGGCGTCACGCACGTACGGCGCCACGTCTACGTCTCCGCCGGACAGGTCTGACGCGGTATCGAACAAGGCCAAGAGGTCCGGGCGACGCAGCACCGACACCTCCGGTTCGGTCACTGCCACCTGCCGAGCCAGCAGCCCTTCACCGGTGATCCCCACACCTTCCAACACCGTCAACTCCGCTACCGACGCCTCGACGTCGGTAGCCTCGTACGGCACCGGCTTCGCCGGCGGCAACCACCACAACTCGGCATCCACGACCCGGCCCGTGCGGTTGCACCGCCCGGCCCGCTGCACCACTGACGGCCACGTCGCCGCCTCCACGACCATCACGGCAGCGTTGAGGTCGATGCCGGCCTCGATCACCTGGGTCGCCACCACGATCCGGCCCTCGGCACCGACCTCATCGAGGACCTGTTTCAAGAGCTCCTCCCGCTCCAGCCCGCGGAACCGCGAATGCAGGAGCATCGCCTCCGGCTGACCGTCACGGTCCAAGGCCGCCAGCACCGCTTGTGCTGCCGCAACCGTGTTCATCACGACCAACGTCAACGTCCCGGCGCGGTGCCGTTGACGTACGGTCGCCGCCAACGCCCGATAGTCACCTGGCTCCACCGGCATCCGACGCACCACGCGTGTGCTGTCCAACCGCAACGCCAGCTCACCGACCCGGTCGGCCGCCTCGACCCGCACCACATCACCGTGACCAGGTGCCGGGTTGTCGATCGTGTCCAACAGCCGTGCAGAGATCGTCGCGGACATGCACGTCAACCCGAACGGCTCCGCCGTCGGCCACGCCTCTGGGCGGGTCGGATCTGCAAATGCCGCCAACTGCCGCAATGTGGTCGTCGACTCCGGGCACAGCTGGATCTCATCGATGATCCAATGCGCTCCGTTCGTGACCAGCGCGAAGTCGATCGGATACATCGCCCTCGACAGTCCGTATCCTCGGTTCAGGGCCTTACTCACCAGGGAGTCGACGGTTCCCACTACGACCGCCGGGCGGTGCATGTCCAATCGCCAATGCCGTTGGCTCTCCCCGGCACCGCCCATCACCACGTGCAGCCCGACCTCGTCGCTCAAGCCGAGCGCCGCCAACCAGCCCTCCACCTCGCCGGCGACCTGCTCAACCAATGACCGTTGCGGCAGCGCATAGATCAAGCGCCGTGGCACCGTACCGGGCGGCGCCCCATACAACAGTCGCCACAGCCAGGCCAAGATCACACCGGTCTTCCCGGCCGAGGTTGGCGCCGCGACGACAGCCGGTAACCCGTCTTGAGCGATTCGAGCCTGGTAGCCGTACGGCGGACTCCCCAACGCCTGGGCAAAGAATTGATCGAACGACGGCATGAACCCCCCAACAGGCTGAGCACCAACTGCTGGCCGCGCCCCAGCGCCTGACCACCGGGACGGTGCAACCAGCAGCCGACTCCTCGGCACGCACCGAGCACCATCGAGTTGTACACGAGGGGTACGACAGAAATTGTCCTCGCTAGATCAAACCCGTGAACGTGAATACCATTCACCGTGCTGCCGTACTCCCGCATCTCGCGCCACCGGAGCTGGTCGGCTTGTCCTCGAACACGGCGCAGTGTCGAACACCAGCGCACCGGCAACGCCCCGATAGTGTGGAGCGATGACCGACCTCCTCCCGACGCCCGGCATGGGTGGATACGAGCTGGAGGAGTTTCTCGGTGACCTGCTCAAGCGCATGGCTCGCATTCCGGGCGCCGATCCGCGACCGGTGAGCTCATCACGCAACGGCACGTCGGGGCAGAAGCAGGGCGGCGTTGACCATCGCGGCACCTACTCCGACGCGACCCGCGGTGCCTGGAGCTGCAAGGATGAGGCCAAACTCACCAACGGTCTCATCGACGAGGTCATCGGCGAGATGACCTCGGCGGGCGAGACGGCCGACAAGCGGATCATCGTCTACTCGCGTAAGGCCAGCCCAGCCGCCCGGACCAAGATCGGCAAGCACCCCGGTTGGGAGATCTGGGATCAAGCGGACCTCGGCGATCACGTCCGGTCGTTGCTGGTGCAGGACGCGCGCGCCCTGCTCGACACGCATTTCGGCGAGGTGGAGCGCCGGAAGTTCATGTCCGACGTGGGCACCGACGCGTTCGTGTTCCTCGACGCGTACTTCGCGCCGCTACTGGACTCGAACGCCCGATTCCACCACCGGGCGGGGCTCGTCGGCCGCGACACCGAAGTCGATGCGATTGTCTCGGCGCTGCGAGATCCTGCCGGTCCGCGGGTCATGTTCATCGAGGGACCCGCAGGCCGCGGGAAGTCCCGCCTGGCTCTGGCGGCCCTCGGCCAGCTCTGCGACGAACTCGGCACGGTGCCCGTGCTCGCCCGCGCCGACGGCGCAGCGCTGGACCAGCGTGCACTCGGTGAGCTGCCCGTGGCGCCGGCAATCGTCTTCGTCGAGGACATCCACCGCGACCGCGACGGGCTCGAGGGGCTGCTCCGGTACGCACGAACCACCGAGGGGGTGCGGGTCGTGCTCACCGGCCGGCCGACCGCGCGGGTGCAGTGTGAGCGGTCACTGATGGCGGCCAAGTTCAGCCTGCCCGACCTCGCGGTCCACGAGGTCACCCCGCTGACCGCGGCTGGCGCCCGGCAGCTCGTTACCGCCCTCCAGGACGACGTACAGCTCACCGCGCCGTTCGCCGAGGGCCTCGCCCAGGTCGCTCGCGTCACGCCGGCGCTCGCCGTCCTCGCGGTCGAGCTGATCCGACGCAACGAGCTCACCACCCCGCTGGCCCTCAACACGGACCTGCGGCACGAGATCATGACCCGCTACGGGGAGGCCGCCACCGACGGCGTCCAGGGTGCCACGGGCCCGCAGGCCCGCAAGATCCTGGCCACCATCGCCGCTCTGACGCCTGTCCGCCTCGGCGACCTGCCGCTGCTCGACACGCTCGCCAGCTTCCTTCGCATCGACCGCGGCGAGCTGCTGCAGGTGATCGAGACGTTGACCAAGCACGGCGTCCTGCTCAACCGCGACGGCCTCATCGGCGTCGTCCCCGATCTGCTCGGGGATCATCTCCTCTCCGAACAGGCCGTCGTCCTGGGCCAGGACAGCGGTTTCGCCGGCCAGCTCTGGCAGACGTTCCCGCAACAGCAGCTCAAGCTGCTGACAAGTCTCGCCAACCTGGACTGGCGCCTGGATCACAGTGAACCCGGCGCCGCCGCGGTACCGGATCTGTTCAGCGCCAGCTGGACCGACTTCCGCACCCGCTTCATGACCGGCGACCATGCCGTGCGCTGCGAAGCGCTCGATGCACTGTCGACCGTGGCCGCGACGCAGGGCGTCAGCGTGCTACCGCTGCTGCGGGACGCGATCGCGAATCCGGGCCCGGACATCCCGGGCGGCTGGCTGACCCACGACGACGTTCGCCGGCGCTGCGCCCGCTTGGCCGGCATCTGCGCCAGCGCCGACCCAGCGCTGCTGGCCGACGTGTTCGACCTGCTCTGGCAGCTCGCGCGGACCGACGCAAGCCCGCCCCACCAGGACCCCGACCACCCGGTGCGCGTCATCGAACAGCTCGCCGAGCTCGGCGCCGCGGACAGCCTCGCCGCCGCCGACGTGCTGTTGGACCGGGTCGCCGTCTGGCTCGCCGAACCGGCCGACACCGCATGGTGCCGCAGCCCGCTGTCGATGATCGAACCGCTGCTGGCCAAATCCGGCACCACACAGCACTGGCAGCCGGGCGCGCTCGAGTTCCGGCCCTACACCGTCGCCCCCGCCGCCGTCCGGGCGATCCGCGACCGCATGCGCCAGCTGCTAGCCGCCGCCATGGGCGGTGCCGACGTCGCCACGGCCGTCGAGGCGGCCCGCCTGCTCGGCATCGCGCTCAGCGAGCCCGTCGCCTACTTCGGCCGGACCATGCCGGACGACACGACGCTCGCGTGGGTGGACGACGACCTGCAGACCCTCGCCGTGCTCTCCGCCTCGGCAGCGGCCGCCACCGAGCCGCTGGTCCGCTGCCGCATCCGCGCCGCTGTCACCTGGACCGCCGCACACGCAATCTCGGCCGCCCTTCGCCAGGACAGCCGGGCGCTGCTGACCGCCATCGAGGCCCACGACGAGGACGAGCTCACCGACCTCCTCGCGACCGCCGACTACGACAGCAGCACCGTCGCCGATCTTCCCCCGGACTCCGGAACGGACGGCAAACCGCCCTCTGACAGCCGGAACGCCGTCGACCACTACGAGCAGACCGTGGCGCGCCGGGAACAGGCCCGCCAGCAGCTCGCAACCCGGCTCTGGCAGGACGCCGCCGACGCCGGTGCGCTGGTCGAACGGTTCGCTGAACGCCTGACCGTCATCGCCACAACCCAAACCGATCCGGCCCCCGGCCTCGAACAGACGCTACGGGCTGTCCTCGACGCCCGGCCGGACCAGCGGCGGGCCCTGTTCGACGCGATCGTCGCCGACCCGCCGAGCCCGCTCGACGCCGCAGTCGCGGTCGTGCTCGACACCCTGCTGGACGACCGGAGCGAGTTCCTGAAGGCGCTGCAGATCGCGGTCACCAGCCGGTCCACGATCGTCACCGGTGCGCTACGCGGCTTCTCCCGGGGCAGCTGGAGCGCGGTCGCAGCAGACGCATCGGCCGTGATCATTGAGGCGACGAAACACCCGGACCCGGCGATTCGCGACACCGCGATCCGAAGCACCGGCGCGATCCTGCGTGCTGACCCGCTCGGCACCGTGCCGCTGCTGCGCACGTTCGTGCCCACCGCCCCGGACGCCGTCGTTGTGGCCATCTGGATCGCGGAAGGGACGGATCCGCAGACGTGGGTGGCCGGCTTGAGCGACGCCCAACGCCGCGCCCTTCTCGACCTGCTCCGCGAACTGCCGAAGCTGAACACCACAAACCGCGGAACCCTCGTCGCACTCGCCGATCCGCTGCCCGACGACATCCTGGACGTCATCGCCGCGCATGCCGAGCGCGGCGGATCGCCGCTGCTTCGACCCGGATGGGGACTTGAACGACCCTTCGCCAACCATCCCACCGCGCTCGTCACCTGGATCCAGCACGGCACCCAAGCCGCGGGCATGCAGCGACTCCAGCGGAGCAAGATCTGGCCGGCGATCGCCGGCGTCCGCCCCACCGCCGGCGCCGCAACAGCCATCACCACGATCGCCGCAGACGGCAGCGACGACGAACTGCTGTTCCTCGCCGAGTCCCTCGCCCACTGCCCGAACTTCGTCCTCGACGAGCCCGAACGCTTCGAGGAGCTCCTAGAAGCCCTCGACCGCCACCCGGACGCCAACCACGACCAGGTCGTCGGCGAGCTGCTCGCCTCCGGCATCCCCCGCGCCTCCTGGACACCCGGACACCCAGCACAGCAGAACATCGACAACCGCGACCGTGCGCAAGCGCTCGCCGACGATGCCACGCTCAGCGACGGCGCCCGCAACCTCTACCGCGACCTGCACGCTGAACTCCAGCGCATCATCGACCGCGATCTGAAAGCCGACCAGGCCGAAATGGAGAACTAACGGCAACAACCCTGAGGGCCCTCGTTGTGCTGGCCATCACACCGCCGGAGTTGGAGCCGAACCTAGCGTCCCGGGGAAGTCGTGACGGGTAACCGGCTGGAGCCGGGTGGTGTAGACACGCGCACGCCAGAGGCACCGGCTGAGTTCCGAAGATATCGTGTGCTGCCCACCCAGGCACTTGGCTCACACCTTACCCGGCACCGTGTACACACGGGCCGTCCGCAGTCTCGCACGACCAATTCCCCAGTGCCCCCGAATTCACGAACGATCGCCGTCAGTCACAGTTGCGAACCCCGCGCCGCCTGCCGACGTACGATTTCGGCGTCGTTGCTTCAGCATCGACGGCCGCAGCGGTTGCGGCGCGGTGTTGTGGAGTTCCGCGATCAAGATGGCACGATTCGATGTGCTAACGCTTGCGGAGGATGGTGCGGTGGCCACGCCGGTCGAGACGACACAGTATTTGAGAGTGTTGTTGACTCTGCTCGCCGGCGACAACGGTCATCACACGTTCGAGCACATCTGCCGGCACGTCACCAAACTGCGGATCACGACCAACGTTCTGCCGGCGACTGGCCCGGTCTCCGCAGGAGGTGACCAGGGGCGGGACTTCGAAACGTTCCGAACGTACCTGCTGCAGGAACTCCCGTTCGCCCGCGGATTTCTGGCGCTAGCATCGCCGGACGTCGTGGCGTTCGCCTGCACCATCCAGCGTGACGACCTGCGGGCGAAGTTCAAGTCCGACATCGAGGCAATCTGCGGACAAGGCACCCCGGTCGACGACGTCTGGATCTTCTCGGCCGCGGAGGTGCCGGTCCGGCTCCGGCACGACCTTCAAGCATGGGCAGCGGACGAACACCAGGTCAAGCTGGAGATCGTCGATGGGTACGCGCTCGCCGAGTGGCTCGCGGAACCGGACCTCTACTGGATCGCGCACACCTACCTGCACGCGCCCGCCGAACTGGCACCCGCAGCCGTCCCTGAGGAGCCCGACCTTCCCGACTGGTATGTCGAGCTGCTCGACTACTGGCAGCAGCCCCACCGGCAGCCGTCCAACCTCGGCGACCTGTTCGAGCTGCGCCACGGCCTGCGCCACGCCACGCCACCCGGGCCCGCCCGCGCAGATCTGGCCGGATGGCTGACCCTGATGACCCGGCTCGCCGAGCACAACACCGACGTCGACGTCGGCCTCCACGCCGTGTACGAGATTGCCACCGCGCGCACCCTCGGCGTTGCCGATCTGCGCCCGGCGGAGACGCTGATCCGCCGCTGCATGACGCAGATCGAGGTCAGCACGGACCCCACCGTGCTGTTTCACGCCAGCCTGCTGGTGCAGTGGTGTGCCGCCTCCGCCGCGCTCGGCCACACCGACCTCCCCATCCCGGAGATCCTCAGCTGGATTCCGAAGCTACGACGACACGTCGACCATCTGCTGGAGCAGGACTGGGGACCGAACACCCGGGCCGGGCTGCTGCAGGCCGCCGCGCATCTGGCCCTGCACGTCGACTACACCGGCGTCACCGGTCGCGGCGGCGCCACCCTCGAGGACATCGACCGGCTGGCGGCCACGGTCCGCGACGCCGTCGACCAAGGCGAACTGCAGCAACAGCTGCGGGGCACCGCCCCGCTCGTGGACCTCGACAGCGGCATGCAGCACCTCCTGGAGCTCAGCCACCTGCTGACCGCAGCGCCGGCCTACCCGATCGAGTCGTTCAGCGCGCTGATCGACCTGCTGTCGCCAGCCCTCCGAGACCACCCCCTCTACCGGCCGGTATGCGACGGTCTCGACGATGCAGTCCGCCGGCAGGACGGCGACGCGGCCGTCGCCGAGAAATGCCGGCAACGGGCCGAAGCCTTCAACAAGGCAGGCCGGCCGCTCGACGCGCTTCGCGAGTTCCACCAGGCGAAGGTCAACTGGTTCCACGGCGACACACTGTCCGGCGCCCTCGACGCGATCGCCAGCATCACCGACCTCTACAGCGCGCTGGGCATGCACCTGGCCGCGAAGAAGTACGCACTGGCGCTGGCCGCCCTCGCCGGGCGCAGCCAGGACCCGGCTGATCGCACCCTCGTCCCGATCGCGCTGTTCGCCGCAGCGAACCAGGACCACCGCGCAGGCGCCTGGATTGCGTAAGCCGACCTGGCCACGATAGCCAGCCTCGCTCACCTGGCCCACGCCCCCGACCCCGCCAACCTGGACCGGCACCCCTACGTCATCGAGGCCGCAGATCACCAGATAGTCACCGTGCTCGTCGCCCGGCAGGTTCGACCACGGTTCGAACCGGCCTTGTGGGCCATCTTTGACCGCGGGCCGCTCAGCTCCCTCATCAGGGCCGGCGTCGACGACGACAGCAACGCGCAGGTCCGCGCCGAAGCGCAGTGGCTGGAATGGCTGCCCGACACCGCCGGCACGCCGTTCAGCGACGGCGGCCCCGAGCGGACCATCAGGTTCCACGCGCTCGACGCGAGCTGGACCGTGCACGGCCGCAACACGCAGGACACCGTCCTGGCGATCGAGGAACTCACTGCAACGCTGCAGATCCTGCTGGTCGAGTTCGCCTCCCTCGAACCGATGCTCATCGCCCGCCCCGTCGACATCGAGGTCCGCACCTACGGCCGCGGTCAGGCACCCGAGCAGCGGTATCTGACCCGGATGGACGGCGAGACGCGTCGATGGCTGTTGTATCTGCCCGCCGATGGCGACAACCTCGAACAGGATGATGCCGACGGCGGCACGGTCGGCCTCCTCTTCCGCGTGCTGCTCGGCAACTCGCTGCTGGACCTTGAGAACTTCAGCAAGCTCATGGACCAAGGCGCCGGCAACGGCCTGTTCCGCAACATCGAGATCGGCCGCCCCTACCGGGAACTCGCCATGTTCCGCGACCAGCCACACCCGCCACTCGCGGATGCCCGGTTCCGGCCGCTCACCAGCTCCGGCAGTGTGCAACCCAGCGCCGCATCCCCGCACCTGCGGTCCCGCTCCGGCCCAGGCCCGGGATACACCGTCGAGAAGGCCCACGCCATCCTGGCCGAACGCTACGAGCAGCTGCCCATCCCGATCGCGCACACGCTGCCGCGGTTACTCGGTGACGAACGCGTCCGCGCGCTGTTCCGCCACCTGCGCCGCGAGGGATGGAAGGACTGGCACCTGCTCAACGTCGTCAGAGACCTGACGGTCAGCCACCGGCTCAGTCAGCAGTCCGGACCATTCACCATGCAGACACAAGACCTCTCGAGCCGGTTCCTCGCCGAGGCACAACGACTCGAACTTCCCGACGATCCACACATCGACCCCTCGGCTGTCACCGGCGACGCCATGACCAGTGGCATCAACCGCATCGCCGTCAGCAGCATGCGCCGCTGGGGCCTGACGCCTCAGCACGCCGACCCAACGCCCGGCATCGTCCTCTCAGTGCTCGAACACCGCTACGGATTCTGGACCGACGACATCGCGCACCCCGACCCGTTCAGCGGCGTCCTCGACGAGACGTCCTGAACCACTGCGGGTCGTATGCCACAGAGGTCGGGAAGTGCTGAAATGCTTTCTTGGCCTCGGTCCGTCGTGGTGCGGATCGCTCCCTCCGCAGGGCACCAGGGCGGGGCCCAGCATCCGCTGGCCGGCCCCTTCCGGGTCCGCGGACACCCGAAAGCCATAACTAATTGGAGCGGCCTACGGGCGCGCTGTCCTGCCTTTTCGCCACCTGGCTGCGCCGGAGGTGCGGCGGCACCGCTCTTCGGGCACGTGCCGGATTCGCTCCGCCGCCGGCGCCGGTGCGAACTGCGTTCGCACCCGCCGGCCGAAAGGGCTGGACACTGCCCTGGCGCATACCTGCGCAGGGTACGCCAGGGTCGGCTATCGATGTCGCGGCGCAGGTCAGCGCGTGGCGGAGCTGTGGGAGTCAGTGGTGGCATCGATGTGCTGACGTGTTTGCGTGGTGACAGGCCGGCCAGCCGCTGCGGTGTGCGGTACGGCCGTATCGAGTTTGGCCAGTTGGGCGGCGGTGTGTTTCGGCTGCTCCGCACCATCGTCTGTCCGGCGTACGGCCGCTGCTCCCGGTCGGTCTTTCGGTTGCCGGGCGTTGGCGATCGCTGCGTCGATCTCGTCCCAGGAGACACCGTACGGGCGTTGCTCAGTGCGTCCGGGGCGGTACTCCGGGTCGATGAGTCGTCCCCGCTGGGCAAGGTGCTCGGCGGCGTCGAGGTCACCCGCCTTGAACGCGGTGAGGGCGTCGGCCGCGACCTGTCCGGCTTCGTGGCGACGGTCCGCCCGGACTTGCTCTCGATGTGGGGCCGAGCGTTCGAGAACGTCCGGGGTCGCGTCGATGACGGCGCTGACGGCGGTCCAAACGGCGGCGAGGCTGTGCCGCTCCACGAGGTCGCGGAGGTGACCTTCACTGACGTAGCGGGCCGTTGAGGAGGCTCCGGTCTGCAGCGGTCCGAGGGCATAGAAGCCAGCGTGGTCGTCGACCGCGTTGCGGATGATTGCCTGCTCGACCGCTGTAAAGCCGCTCAGCGCCGAGTGAGCTAGCTCACCGCTACTGCCCGCGGCTGTGGCGGCAGAGGTCACGGTGTCGCTCGGCTGCTCGACCGTCGGTGGCTCGATGCGGTGCGGCTCCACGTCGCCGGTTGCGGGCGTCAGGTTCGGCGGAGGCGCCGCTGCGAGCAGGAGCGCTCGTTGCGTTCGGTCGGTGATCGCGGTGCCGTTGGTGAGGTAGGTTCGGCCGTCCAGGCTGATCCGGTCGACGGTGACGGTGTGCCCACGGTGCTGGATCTGGTCGCCTGGATTGAGGTGAGCCAGCCATACTCGAGAGCCGACCTTGTCGGCGTTGGTGCTCGCCGGGCGCTGATCGAGGCCGATCGCGCGCAGCAGCGCGTTCGCCGCGTCGACGTGGTCGGCGGTGACGCCTCGGATGGTGGTGCCGTACGTCGTCCGGTTGCGCGGGATGGTCTTCGTTGCACCGCTGGTGGCGATGTCGGCAAGGTCGGCGCGGATCGCGGCCTGGTGCACGTCGTCCAGCGCGTGGAACTGCGCTGCGGACAGCGCTCCGTACAGGGCCACTCGGACGTGATCCTTCTGCAGCGACGGGACACCCGCCGCTGCGATGGCGTCTTGCTGCGCCTTGGTGTGCTGGCCTCCTCCGCCGAACCAGCGGTGGGTGAGCAGGATGGCCGTCGACTGTTCCCGAGGGCTGCCGGACGCGGCCACGTTGTCGAGGTCGGCGCGCAGGGCAGCCTGGATGGTCGCTGGCAGACCGGCAATCTCGGCCGTCGGCAGCTGTACGTAGGCGCTGAACCGGTGAGCCGCGGTGCTGAAGCCGGTACCGGCTTGGGCGACTGCGCTTGCCACGTACCGCTGGGTGGGCGTCAATGCGCTCTCGTGGGAGGGCAGCCCGGCCGACTCGACCGGCCGAAGGGCTCCGGCTGTGCCATCTGTTGCCCCAGGGTTGCCGACGTGGTCGCGGTCGCCGTCAGGGAGGTGTACATCCTCGGCTGTGCCCGGCGCGGTCTGCGGCGACAGGTTTCGCGGCTCGACGTGCGGCGCTTGTAGGTCCACATCACGCTGCCGTGACTCTGCTGTTGGATCCGCCGTTTTGGCAGGCGCCGAGACACGCGCTGCCGTCGCCGCGCGCACCGGTGCAGGTATCGGTTGGAGGGCTTCTAGCTCGGTAATCCAGGTGAGGGAGCCGAGCTCCAGCTGATGGCGGGCTCGGGTGACGGTGACGTAGGCGAGGCGGAGCTGTTCGGCGTTGGGCACCGAGGTCTTGCCGGTCTGCTGGTTGGTTTGGGGCTGGGGGAAGTCGCTGCCGATGCGTACGCGGTCCCATTCGCGGCCTTTGGCTTTGTGCGCGGTGGACACGATGACGTCGTACGCGGGTTGCCCGTCCGTTCCGGTCTCGTTTTCGTTGATGAGGTCGCGGACCATTTGGAGCAGGGGCTCGGCGCCGCGTCGGTCGACCAGGGTGACGAATGCGCGGAGCGAGGCGGCGTCGGTCTCCGCGTCGTCGACGTAGGCGCGAACTTCGTTCCAGGACGTGAATCGCGCCAGTTCCGGGTGTGCGGTGGGCCGCCCGGCCTGGAGGTCCTGGGCGGCCTTGGCGATGTCTTCGATGGCTTTGCCGCCGCCGACCAGGGCGACGCGCCGTCCGGCGTCGAAGGCGTCGGCGACTGCGGCCACTGCGCCCGCGTTGGTGCGCGCGAGCACGGCGTCGGGGAGCTCGATGTCGCCGATGCTGCTGTCCAGGGCGGGGTTGCCGCTCAGCCGCCACCGAGAGCCGAGCAAGGTCAGGAACTGGTTGCCGACCTCGGCGACGGCCGGGCCGAACCGCCAGGACTGCGTGAGTGGCAGTTCGGTGTCGGCCGGCCAGTCGTGCAGGGCATCGACAGCGCCCCGGAAGCCGTAGATGGCTTGGTTGGAGTCGCCGACCACGATGGTCTGCGCGGGCTGGTCCTGGATGAGTCTGCGCAGCACCGGGTTGATGTCCTGGGCCTCATCGAAGAAGATCACGTCGTAGGGAATGACTGGGTGGGTCAAAGCCCACGCTTTGAGGTAGTCGTCGTGGTCGAAGAACAGCTTGCCGGTGGGATGGACGAGGTCGGCCCAGGCGGCGCGGGCGTGTTCGAGCACGACGCGGGCCAGGTCGGTTTGGTCAGTCGCAAGGTCGCCGGGGAGATGCCGCGCGGCGATGCTGTCGGCGTCGCTCTGTCTGAACTCTTGGACGGTGGCGATCACCAGGCGGGCCACCCGGTCGGCGTCCACAACGCCGCTGCCGTCGGCGTGCACGTGCGGATCGATGTTGAGGTGAGCGGCCCACTCCTCGGGCCAGCGGGCACCGGTGCGGATCCGCTTCTCGCGCAGGGGCCCGCTGCCGAGCGCCTCCCTGGCGAATGAGTGCGCGGTGGCGGCCCGGACGTGCCGTGGGAACTTTGCCGCGGCTTCGGCCGCGATCGGGGCGTTGAACGCGATGTACGCGATCCGGGCGTCTGGTCGGGCGTTCGCGAGCATGAGCAGCGTCGAGGTCTTGCCGGTGCCGGCGAGGGCCTGCACCGCGACGGCATGGCCAGCCTGGAACGCTTCGATGATGCGTTGCTGCTGCGCGGTGGGGGTCATCGCGGTGGCCGTCGGCCGGGTGTGGCCGTCGGCGCGGTCTTGCGCCGCCAGCCAGCGGCGGATGTCGCCGAGTGCGGCAGTGCGGTCGGCGGGCCGGCCGTTGTAGTGCCATTCGCGCGTGGCCGAGTGCCATCGGAAGCGGTGCTGTTTGAGCAGACCTCGAAGTCCGTCTTCCCGTCGTCCGCCGGTGGTGCCTCGCACGACAGGTTTCGGATCGTCGCTGACCTGGATCCGCTCGGCCCACGACGGGCGCGCCACCACGATGTCCCCTGTGGTGGTTGGCTCGGCGGCAGCTGCGGCAAGGTCCTTGACCGCGGTAGCCGTTGCGCCCAGCGGAGCCGTGGTTGCTGTACTGCCGGGGCCAGGCTCGGCCGCGACGATTTCCCCGCCGATGCCGGGTAGCGCGGTCACGGTGCGGGCGGTGTCCGGAGGCGGTCCGCTCGGCGGCTGCGGTGGAGCCTGGCGCGGCGTGGTGCCGGTTGGCGCTGGTGAGTCTGCTTGGTGGCCGGTTGCGGAGGCCGGGAGCGGTTCGGCCGCTCCCGGGCCGTTGTTCGCTGCTCGCGGTGTTGTTCCCGGTTCGGGTGCCCGAGCGCCGGTGAGCTCGGGATTGCCGGGCGGCGGGACGGGTGTGACCGGTCGGGTTTCGGGTTGCGGCGACGTTGGCGGCGTCTGGGTGGCTGGCTCGTCCGGCAGCGGGAACGCCTGGCGCGGTGCGCGGGGGCCAGGTAGGTTCGCGTCGCTGGCCTGGACCGGCGTCCAGTGCAGGTCTCGTTCGATGATGGTCAGGCCGTGGTTGATCGCCTCCAGTTCAGGCAGGTTGACGTAGCCCCATTCAGCGTCGGTCGGGTCGCCTAGGTTGATATAGCCGAAGCCTTCACCGGTGCTGGGGTCGTATTCGGCGAGCCAGACGTCGGTAGCGCCACCGAAGTAGTGCAGGTGCAGCATCGTCTGCCCAGGCGAGATGCCGTCTGTGCCGTACAGCCGGGGTATGGCCGCGGCGATCTCGGCGGGTGGGTAGAACGGATGTCCGCGTCGCTGCCGGTGCAGTTCCGGCAAGCCTGCCGCGGCTGCCGCCGGCTGCTCTGTCGGTGCCGGTACGCCGTCCGGGCCGACGTTGACGTCTGTGCTGCGGCCGGAGGGTGCCGGGTGGTCGGCGTCGGGTGAGCGGCGGGCGTCGGCGGTGTGGGATCCGTGCAGGCTGCTGCGATCGTCGGCGGTGTCGCTGGCGTCGTCGACTGGCGCGGCGGGGCTGTCGGGGACGGCTGCGTCGACGATGCGGAGCTTCCGGTGCAGGGTGGCGAGCTTGGCGGCGTGCTGGTCAAGGTCGTCCTGCTGCGGGAAGGGCTTGCCGATGCGGTCGGTGGCACGTTCGATGTTGGTCTGGAGCCGGCCGATGGTCGCCTGTTGGCGCGCCCGGAGGTCGTCGGCGCCGGCGAGTTTGTTCTCCAGCTGGCGGATGAGGCCGACGCGGTCCTGCCCTTCGCTGGCGGCGAGTGCGTCGAGGTTGTGTTGGCTCAGCTCGATGGTGCTGTCGGCGATCCCGGCAAGGCTGACCAGTGCGCGATGGCCGAGCAGGTCAGGCTCGATGTCGGCGTGCACCGCGATGCCGCCGAGCACGCCGAGGTCGAGGCGGCTTCGTCCGTAGGCGGTGTGCACGCTGCGGTGCAGGCGCTCCACCAGCGCGGCGCCGGCAGTCGAGCGGCTGTCGAACGCGGCACCGTCGAGGACCATCGTGAACTGCTCGCGGCGGGTGTCGGTCCGTCGGGCGAGGACCTCGTCGAGGTCGGCGCCGGCCCGGTGCAGCTCGGTGATGCTGCGCCGGTTCTGCTCGACGGTGGCCTTCAGCGTGACCTGCTCGTCTGCCCAGATCCGCTGTTCGAGGCGGAGCGCGCCGACGGTCTCTTCGATGCGGTGCAGCTCCAGCAGCTCGGGCCGGCCGGCCGCGACGGCGAACATGACCGCCGGGTCGATCTGGCCGTCGCCGTCGCCGTCCTGGGCGTCGATGATGCGGGTGGTGTCGTTCGGGTCGAGCATCTGTTTGGTGAAGCGGGCCTTGTCGTCGACCTTCTGCCACAGGAACGGGTCGTAGGAGTTTTCGGTGACCACGAACACGTGGTGGATGGCCGGGTTGGCGTTGCCTTGACGCTGGCCGCGGCCGAGGCTCTGCACGACGGGGCTGAGTTTCCACGTCGGGTCGAGCTGCAACACGGTGATGACGCGTCGTTGGATGTTGCGTCCGGTGCCGAGCCCGGCTCGGCTGCCGACCAGGACCGCGATCTTGCCGTCGCGGGCGTCCTGGTCGAGCTGGTCCTTCTGCCGCCGGCTGGTGGCATCCTGCGCGAAGCGGATCGCGTCGGCGGGCAGGCCGCGGGCGACCAGCGCGTCGCGGAGGCCGTCGTAGACGTTCCACCGTCCGTCGCGGGGAACGCCGAGGTCGCAGAACACGAGCTGCAGGGAGCCGCGGATCGGGTCGGGGGTTCCGTCGGGGCGGGTGTAGACGTCGTCGCGGTGCCGCTGCCAGGTGTCGATGAGCCAGTCCGCGGCGGCGTCGATTTTCTGCGGTGCGTCGGTGTGCTCGCCGATGAGCCGCAGGTCGAGCGACGCGGTCCGCCCGTCGGTGGAGATCCACAGGATGTTGTCGTCGCGGAGCGCTCCTCCGGTGGTCAGCCGCTGGTCAGGGTGCCCGCCGGTGACTGCACGAGCGCGCGCCGCCAGCGACACGAGGTGCCCGTGCAGTTCGGGCGAAGCCGGCACGGACAGGATCTCCGGCTTGCCGCCGATGATCACTGGCTCGCCGAGGTCGAGGTGTTCCTTGAGTTTGACGTCGGCCCACGAGTACATCAGCTGCTTCTGCTCCGGCAGGTTGACGAAGCGGGTGTGCCGGGTGCGTGAGGTGAACCCGGAGCCGTCCGGGCGCATCTCGACCCGGCGGCGCGGTTGGATGAACGCGGCGTGGTACTGGTCGTCGTCGACGATGCCCATCTCGGCCAGCAGCTCCGGCGCGGCGTACTTGGTCATCGTCAGGATCTCCGACGGACTGTTGTCGATCGGGGTCGCGGTCGCCAGGGTGACGACCCGCGGGCTGATGGTGCGCAGGTACTCCAGCTTCATGTCCAGGTCTGCGGTGATCTGGTTGCCGCGGTGTGCCAGCTCGTTGATCGCCGAGATCACCCGCAGGTTCTTGTAGGTGTGTGCTTCGTCGACGAACAGGTAGCCGATCCCGGTGCGTTCGAACTCCACGCCCGGGTCGCTGGGTGTGGCGAGCTGCTCTTTGATCTGTTCCTGCAGCGTTTGGATCTGCTTCTCGACGTCCTTGACGGAGAACCGGTCTGCGTCGACCGCGTTCTCCAGGTGGCTTTTAAGCCGGTCGAGCTGCTTGTTCAGGTAGGCGACCTTGTTGGCGCGGGAGACCGGGATCTTCTTGAACGCGCCGTGGCTGATGATGATCGCATCCCAGGCGCCGGTGGAGCAGCGCGCGACGAACTGGCGGCGCTTGTCACCTTCGAGGTCTTCAGTGTCCGCGGCAAGGACCTTGGCCCGCGGATACGCCTGAAGGAACTCGCGGCGGAACTGCCCGAGCACACCTTTCGGCACCACATACGCCGGCTTGCTGACGAGCCCGAGCCGGACCAGCTCCATGCCACCGACGATCATCTCCAGGGTCTTGCCGGCACCGGTCCCGTGGAACAGCCCGACACCCCGCGAGTTGCGGATCCGCGCGACGGCGGCCATCTGGTGCGGGCGCAGCGTGAACGCCGCGGACATGCCCGGAGCGGTGATGTGCTCGCCGTCATACGTCCGAACGACCCGCGCGTTGAACCGGTCGTTGTAGGTCCGCGCCAGCTCGGCGGAGCGGTCGGGGTCCTCCCACAGCCAGGCCCGGAACCTGCCGTCGAGCTGCTCGGCTTTCGCCTGCGCCATCGCGGTCGCTTCCAGGTCACGGACGGTGCGCTTGTCCGTGCCGGTGCCGATCGTCTTGGTGATCTCGATGCTCTGGCTGTTGAGCAGGTTCGCGGCGAGGTCGGTCGCGGTCCGGTTGCGGGTACCCCACACGGTGGTCGCCAGCACCCCGGTCTTGGCGGCGCCGCTGACCGACCATGCGGCGCCGACGTTGGCGACGGTCACCCCGGGGTCGTCCAGGATCTCGCGCAGGAACTGCTGGACGTAGCTGGCGGCGATCCACGGCGAGCCGAGCCGGGCGCTGATCTCGGCCGGCGTGAGGTCACGCGGGAGCACCTGCCGCAGTGCCTCGACATTGCCGGCGAACCGAGCATCGGTCTCGGCCGCCTGCTGCGCCGCGGTGAACTTGGCGCGGACGTTGCCCGACAGGTACTCGGCTCTGCGGATCAGCGCACCGGACTGTGGGTCCTCGAACACCAGCCCATCCAGGGCAGCGCGGGCCGCCGCTTCGGAGTCCAGGCCGAGCAGGGAGGCAACGACGTCGAGCCGGACTTCGTTGTGCCGGTCCCAGCACAACACGACGGCGTCGTCGGCGGACTGGACCCGCTCGACCGGGGTCGGCACCGTGATGACCCGCTGCCGGAACACCTCGGCCTTCTCCGCGGTGCCGGTGTCGTCGTCGAACTTCTCCAACGCCGCGACGTACGGGAAGAACGGGTCGTCGCGGAACCCACCCATCCGCGGGTACGTCCGCCGTTCGGTCTCGACGAGCTCGCCGGACTCCTTGTCGACCTTGGTGCTGGTGGAGGACTGGAACCGGTTGATGGCACCGAACGTGGCAGCGTAGGCGTTGTACTGCTGGTTCAGGTCGGCTCGCAGCCGCTGGGTGAGCGGGGTGTCGGCGCGGTGGGCGGCTTCCTCGTCGAGCAGGCCGAGGATCGTTTCCCGCAGGCCGATCAGGGCGCGCAGTTCGGCGACCTGGGTCCGCGGCGGTTCGTGGCGGGCCCGCCGGCCGTCGCGGACTTGCCAGAACCGCCCGTCGCCGGCGTCGACGAACAGGCCCTCCTGGTCGGGGGTGGGACCGCGGAGCACCACCGCCGGAGCCACTGGCTCAGCCGCGGCGATCTGCTGGAAGGCACCCTCCAGCGCGGCGGCGACGTCGGTGGTTTCCGGCTCGACGACGACCGTCGGCCGGGCACGTCCGGTGCCGGTGAGCTGCCGTCCGAGCACGAGCTCCGGCCGGTCGAGGAAGTAGCCGTTGATGTCGAACGTCTCGGCCTGCACGCCGTCGGTCGCGGCGGGCAGCTCGACGGACCGCACGGCCGTCCAGCCTGGCCCGGACGGCGGCTGGCCGGCCTCGCGACGCCGGAACACCAGCAGGTCGGTGACGACGTCGGTGCCGGCCGCGGCCTGGTGCGCGCCGCTGGGCAGCCGGACCGCACCGACCAGGTCGGCCAGCGCCGCCATCTGGTGGCGGGCCTCCTGATGCGCATCGTCGCGGCCGTCCATGGTGTATCGGGAGGTGATCAGCGCGACGAGCCCGCCGGGCCGGGTGGCGGCCAGGGCTTTGAGGATGAAGTGGTTGTGGATGCTGTGGCGGCGGCGTGGATTGTGCGCTGGGTCGTGCAGTTTGTGGCTGCCGAACGGCACATTGCCGATCACCAGATCGAGCCCGGCGTCAGGCAGCTGCGTGTCGGCGAACGACTCGGAGCGGATGTCGGCGTGCGGGAACCGGGCCTGGGCGATCCGGGCGGTGAGCGGGTCGACCTCCACGCCCAGCAGCCGGGTTCCGGCCGGGGCGCCGGCCAGGAAGTTGCCGCTGCCGCAGCCGGGCTCCAGTACCGAGCCGCCGTCGAAGCCGAGGGTGCCGAGCGCGGCCCACACCACCGCCGCGAGGCGCGGGTCGGTGTAGTGGGCGTTGAGGGTCGTGGCCCGAGCAGCCCGGTACGCGTCGTCACCGAGCAGCTGCTGCAACTCCGCGCGTTCGGCGGCGAACCGTCCAGCTTCCCGGGGTCGTTCGTCGAACAGGCCCGGCGTGGCGCCCCACCCGGACCACCGGGCCAGCGCTGCCTGCTCCTCGTCCGTTGCTGGGCGCTGTTCGGCCTCGATGCCGTGCACCAGGACCCGCAGGGCATCGAGATTGGCCCGCACCCGCGCCGCTTCACCTGACGGCGGCAACACCACGTCGGCATCGGCACCGCCGCTCACGCTGCTCGTTTCGGGGATGACCGTGCCGACGTCGGCATCGCCATCAACGCCGACGGCTGGTGCCATCGCCGCAGCGGGTGCGGCAGCGGCACCCGGTGCTGCAGGAGCGAGCCCGGTCGGCGCAGCCGATGGCCGGGACAGCATCTCGAGGGGCAGCATGTCGTCGGACGCCGCGAGCGGAGCCTTTGCCGCGGGTTCGGCAGGTGCCGATCCGGGCTGCGGCGGCCGGTCGATGACCGTGAAGTGGGCGCCGGCCACCGGTACGGCCACCGTCACCACCCGGTCTCGGTAGGCCCGGCCGTCCGGATCGCTGACCTTCACCGCCACGTGCGCGACGGCGCTGCGCTGCGTGCCGTGGCTCGGCGTCCACCACCGGTCATACGTGCCGGTCACGGTGGCCTCGGCACCGTCGACCAGGCCGGTGATCGTGCCGTAGGCGCCTCGGCGTACCGCCCGCAACGGCGTCGGCCCGTCGGCGGTGGCGCCGCTCCAGCGGTCTTCCGTGACCGCCTGATCAACCAGGGGCTGCCGGAGCAGCGGGTCGACCCGGCCACGCCATACGCCGTCGCCGAACAGGTAGGTGGCGACCGACTCGACCTCGTAGAACTCGCGGCTGACGCCGGGGATCGTCCACCGGGTTCGGCCCCGCGTATCGAGGTCTTCATGCAGGCTATGGCCGGCCTCGGCAAGGGCGGCGCTGACCTGGTCGATGACCGGCATCTGCCGCCACGGTGCCGCGGTTCCAGCCGGCGCATCAGGCGGTGGCGCCACCACCGTGATGTTCGCACCCGAGGAGACGGCGACGGCGATGCCGTCCAGCGCTTCTGGACTGATCGCAACGGTCACGACCAGGCAAGGCTCCGGCGTCCAACCCTCGTACCCGGCGACCGCCTCATGGGTCGCGACGACGTAGCCGGCTAGCCGGGCGTCACGGCCGTCGGGCAGCAGGCCGGCCACGATGCCGTACGTGCCATGGGCGATGTCGGCGGCCGGGACAGTCCCCAGCTCAGGGCCTGCTGCGTCGGTGCGCTGCAGCGGGGGTTGGAGCAGCTCCTCGAACCGCGGATCGCGCGTCGGGCCGTCGGTCGCTGCTTCGGCTGCACTGTCGGCGGCCCTGTGGGCTGGCGGAGCTACCCGACGGTCAGCAGCATCCCGCGCAGCACCTGGCTCTCGGCCTCGAACCGGGCCGTGGTCAGCCGCTGCACCCGGGTCATGTACGGCTCGTCGGTCGGCGTCGGTCCGGCCAGCGTCCGGGCCAGTTCCTCGATCGCCGCCTCCAGTTCCTCGCCCATCGCCATGAAGAACTGCTCCGGGTCGTCCAGATCCCGGACGCGGGCCGGCATCGTCTGCTGCCAGTGACGCTGCGCCTGCTGACCGTACCGGTTCACGCTCTGCTCCCTCGTCTGCTCGCGGTTCGACGGCAGATGGCTCATCTGCCGTCGCTTCGGGTTCTGGTGCCTCGCGTGCGGGTTCCAGCTCCGGCTGCGGCGCGTGTGTGCCAGGCAGACCAAAGGTGAAATCAAACGCAAGCTGGTCAGGGCTTGGTTCACGGCGGCGCCGAGCCATCTGCTGTCCTCCTATTCTGCTACGGATGAGCGCCGATCGGGGGGCCGCGGGGTGGGGTATGCCTTGGCAATGCGGTGGCCGGTCGGCAATGCGCGGGCGACGGGGATCGCCGGGCGGTGGCGGTGGCCGCGGTTCAACGGCGCGTCACGGGCTTCGCGGCGGCCGGATCGCCTGGGCCATGCTGAGCTCGGTTCGTGCGATCGACCGGGGCGTCCGGGGCATTGGTCACTGCCCCGGGGGCCTGGCTCTGCCGGGCCAGCTGTGCGGCGGTGACCGGGACGCCGCCGGGCGCGATCACGGCCCGGTTCGCAGTCAGCAGCACCGCGTGGAACCATGGTTCGGCTGGTTGGCTGTCGAGCTGGATGCCGTGTGTCTGCGCGACGCTGCGACCTGTGCGTACCGACTGGTGCGTCGTGATGTACAGGCCCGCTGCGTACGCCCCGGCGATGGTCGCCTCGACCCGTGCCGTGTTCCACACGGTCTCGGCCAGCGCACGCCAAGGCTCAAGCGAGGCGGGAGAGACCTCGCCGGCGTAGTGCAGCGCGTCTTCATCGAACTCAGGCACGGGGACGGGCACCCGGTGGGCACGACCGATCACCTCACTGGCCGCCCTCTCGATCGGGGAGGTGAGCACCCAGCCCCTACCGTCGGCCCTGCACTGCTTCGCGGCTTCACCGATCCGTTGGGCAGTGTCGACGTACGCCGCGCGGTAGCAGGAGGAGTAGGCGCGGTCCCATATCGTTTCCGCCACCGCGATGTCGGATTCGCTCGCGCGGGCGCTGAACCAGCGATCACGGGCAACGCGGACAAGGTCCGCAGGCAGGTCAACGTCGGCCGCGGACGGCTGCTGGAGGTGATCCGGTGAAACCATGGCTGCGAGTCCTTCCTGGACAACGGACACGAGACTGCGGCCCCGAGGGCAGCTGGCGTTGTCGGCGCGGCGGCGGCGTCAGCGGGTAACCGGGCGGCGGATGGCCGCAACCGGCTTGAAGTTCGCTACCGGCGTGATCTTGACGACGTCACCGGTGTGCGGTGCTTGGACCAGGTACTGCCGGCCGTCGCCACCGCGGCCGATGTACATGCCCACGTGTCCCGGTCGCTGCATCGAGCCGTTGGATCCGGGGATGAGGATCAGGTCGCCCGGCTGCATGACGTCGATCCCGGCCACGGCGACCCCGGTGTGCACCTGGTCGCTGGTAACGCGCGGGATGCGCACGCCCGCGTGCGCCCACGCCTGCATCATCAGACCCGAGCAGTCGTAACTGTCCGGCCCTTCCGCGCCGAACACATAGGGTTTGCCGAGCTGAGCAAGCGCGAAGGACACGGCAGCGGCTTGCTGCGCGTCGGACGGCAGGGTGTAGCCGGGCGGGATGCCGCCGCCGCCGTTGGGAAGTCCGTCGCCGCCGGTGTCGACGGCGTACTTCGGCAGTCGGCTGCGGATCTGCTGCGGATAGTCGTGCGCCAGGCCGGAGGCCGGAACACCGCCCGCGGCGAGGATGCCGCCGCGACCGGCGAAGTACGCGGCCCATGCCAGGTCGAGTGGGTCACCGACGAGGCGACCGTTGGCGACGTTGGTTTCGGCCCAGGCGACCAGGTCGCACATGAGGCGCCCCTGGGCGAGGATCGCGTCGCCCGGGTCGTACGGCGAGCTGGTGCCGTTGTGGTTGTAGTCGAAGCCCCACGTCCGCCAGGTGGCGTCGGTGAACTGTGCGATGCCCCTCGCTGGCACCTCGCCGATGTCGGTGTAGGCGTTGGGGTTCCAGCTCGACTCCAGGTCGAGCTGGGCGGCGATGTCCGCGGGTCCGATCGACGGGCACAGCGCTCCGGCCGCCCGCACGTACCCGAGGTACTGCTCGGGCACCGGCGCGTCGGGCCGCAGCTGGTTACCGCCGCCGCCCGCCTGGGCGGCGGCCAAGGTTGAGCCTGCCGAGGCCGCCAGCACGAACCCGCCGCAGCAGCAACCGCCGAGAACGAGCAGCACGATCAGGCCGGCGATGACGACCCACCGCGTGCCGGCACCTCCCGATTGCTCCTGCGCGCTCACTGCCGAGCACCCCAGACGCCGCCAAGTGCCCGGTCACGGCGCTCGCCGCTCCGGCCGGCCCTGGCGCCGGCCTGACTGTCCACCGTGGCCGGGCAAGGTTCCTTGCCAGCTCTGCCCCGGTCCGCTGCAACGCCGTGCGGCGTTCGGATATGCGATCGCGATGTGACGGGCATGGCAACTCCTCGGCGTCGGTGACTGCTCCACCGAACCCGTCAACGGTGGGTGGTGGCGCTACCCCGTAGCGCCCGTAGCGCCCGCATCACCTTGTGCATCAACGCTTTCGTCCACACCGCCGGCTGATCGTCCAGGTCACGACCCACCACCGCGGTGGGTCACCTGGACGAAGGAGCACGCGTGCTCACACATCTGGCAGACGTCGCGTTCAACGTGCTGGCCGCCCCTGACCCCACCGGGGGTCCGGTGAACCTGGACCCTCCCTCGCAGCCGATCCCCGGACTCGGGGCGCTCGTCACCCAGCTGCTGGGCTGGGCAAAGTGGGCGCTGATCGTGTCCGGCATCCTCGGCATGTTCATCTGCGCCGGCATGATGATCATGGGCCGCCGCAACCGCAGCTCCACCGCGGTCGACGGCGCCACCGGCATTCCCTGGGTGCTGGGCGGCCTGACGCTCGGCGCGGTCGCCGCCACGGTCGTCGGGGCGGTGCTGTAGGCCATGACGGACGACATCACCCTGGCAGCCAGACGGCGCACCCGCGCCGTGGTTGCCGCGGTGGCGGCCGTTGTGCTGATCGTGGTCGCCGTCGTCGGCGTGCTCGTCGCGACGGTGGGGCGCTGGGGCAACCCGGCGCCCGCGCCACCAACGGCTACCGCCGAGACCGCCGCTCCCGCGGGACCGCAAGCCGGGCCGACGTCACCGGCGGCCCTGCAGTGGGTCACCGTTGCCGGAGCGCACCTGCCCGCAGGCGCGGACGGGCCACGTGACACGAGCGCCGGCCGTGCCCGCGGATTCGCCCACACTGCGATGGGAGCGGTCTTCGCCGCCGCCCACATCACTGTGCGGCTGTCGCCGCAGGCCGGCCCGGGTGTGTACGAGCCCACCTTCCGAGAGCAGGTCGTCGGCCCTGACACCAACCGGCTGCTCGCGGCCGTGGACGAGGAGTACCAGCAGCTGCGGGCACAGTTCGGCGTCGCGCCTGGCGAGCCGGCCGGACAGCTGTATTCGACCGTTACCAGCTACCGGATCGGGGCCGCATCCCCCGACGCCGTCGAGGTCGGGCTGCTCATCGAAGGACCGAGCCAGTCCGGCCCGACCCGGATAGCGCTGACGGTCCAGATGCGGTGGGTCAGCAACGACTGGGCGCTGCAGGCGCCGAGTCGCGGCGACTGGAACACCGCAGCAGTCCTCGTGCAGAGCACCGCCGGCTACGCCGGCTTCCCGGCGGGGGGCTGATCACCATGTGCGCCCCGTGGGACACCAACTGCATGGGCAACGCCATCGCGACGGCGGTCGCCGACACCTTCTTCGGTCGCCTCGAACAGATGATGATCACCGCAGCGTTGTGGGGCATCGACCTCTGCGCAACCTGGTGGGTGGCCGTGCCGTCGCTCGGCCTCTACGCCGACCCGCAGAACATCACCGCATCGTCGACGCCGATCGACGCCGTCACGCATCTGCGCGCGCTCATCATGCCGATCACCGCGGCTGTCGCCGTCGGCGGCATCCTGTGGCAGGCCATCATGATGGTGCTGAGCCGCAAGCCGGCCCCGCTGGTGAACGTGCTGCGGGGACTGTGGAACACGGCACTGTGGGCGGCCGTCGGGATCTTCGGCACCCAACTGTTGCTGACCGGATGCGACCAGTTCAGCAACGCCGTGCTGGCCGCCGCGCTGCAGTCGGTCGGGAATCCCAGCCTTGGTAAACGGCTCGGCGCCATCGCCGTACCGGCCTCTGGTGGCGGCTTCCCCGAGGTCGTGGTGATTCTGGCCGCCACGCTCGCGTTGCTCGCCTCGCTCACCCAGGCGTTCCTGATGCTGTTCCGCGACGGCTCCGTCGTCATCCTTGCCGCGCTCACGCCCCTGGCCGCAGCAGGCAGTTTCACCAACGTCACCAACGGCTGGAAGAACAAGCTGCTGGCCTGGCAACTCGCGCTGATCTTCTACAAGCCGATGGCGGCGATGGTGTACGCCACCGCGATCTACGTCACCGGCGAGAACACGTCGACGGATCCGCGGATCCTGTTCGTGGGCCTGGCCATGATGGTCATCGCCCTGGTCGCGCTGCCCGCGCTGATGAAGTTCTTCAACTGGACCATCGGCTCACTGCAGAGCAGTAACGGCGGGCTCGGCATGTTCGCCACCGCCGGAGCCGCCGGTATGCACGCCGCATCGTCGGTGCTGGGCGGATTCGACGCCGGCATGCACGCCCGCTACCTCGCCGACGCGTTCGACCGGCCCGGCCCGGCCAGCGGTCCCGGTGGTGCCGACCCCGGCCCTGGTCCATCCGGTCCCGGCGGCGGTCCGGACGATCGCGACCCGCCCAGTCCAGGTCCCGGCCCAACGTCCGGTCCTGGTCCCGGCTCGGGCGGCGCACCCGGTCCCGGCGGGGGACTCAAACCGCCGGCGTTCGTCGGTGAAGCCGGCGGCGGGAAGGTCGCCAACATCACCTCAGCCGGGGAAGCACCAGGCGCCGCTGCATCCACCACGGCTGCCGCTCCGACGGCAGCAGCGTCTGGTGCCACGGGCAGTGCTGCAACGGCGGGTGCCGCCAGCGGCGCGGCGACGGGTGCCGCTGCCGCAGCCGGACCGGCCGGGCTGGCGGTCGTCGGCGCCACCGAAGTGGTCAGCACGGTCACTGAGACCGCCACGGCTGCCGCTAACGCTGCCGCCAACGCCCTCGACGACCCGACGAAGGAGACGTGAGCGTCATGACCGCATCGGAAAGCCCGGCACGAACCTATGGCGGCTGGCGCCGAAGTCGCGGCATCGGGTTGATGGGCCTGGGATCGGCGCAGACGCTCGCGGTCGTCATCGCGCTCACCGTCCTCATCATCGCGATCTCCGTGGACCGGACCGTCGGCGTGATCGTCGCCGGGCCGGCGCTGATGCTCATCGGCGGGACCGTGCTGCGCTGGGATGGTGTGCCGTTGCTGCACGGGCTGCTGCAACGCATCCGGTGGGGCTGGGGTTCCGCCCGAGGCTACACCGCCTACCGATCCGGGGTAGCCGCAGCGCACCCGCACGGCTGGCAGCTGCCAGGTGTGCTGGCCCCGACCACCCTGCTGTCGGTGGAGGACCCGGCCGGCGACTACGGCGTCGTGTGGCACCGCCGGCTCGGCACCATGACCGTCACCCTGCGCGTCGCCGCAACCTCCACCTGGCTGGTCGACCCGGGCCAGGCCGAGCGGTGGGTGGCGAACTGGGGCTCCTGGTTGGCTGGGCTCGGCTACCTGCCGACGGTGCGGTGGATCGCGGTCACCGTCGACACCGCCCCGGCATCCGGATCGCGGCTCGCCCACTACGTGGCTGGGCGGGTCGCGCCGCACGCCCCAGCCGCGGCCAGACGGGTCCTCGCGCAGCTCGTCGAGGTGTCCCCGGCCGCCGCCGCGGACGTGGAGACCCGGGTCAGCATCACCTTCGACCCGGCGCTGTCCCCGACCCGGCCGCGGAACCTTGACGAGTCGCTGTCCGAGGTCAGCCGGGCGCTGCCCGGACTGACCGACGCGTTGGGTTCCTGCGGGCTGACCGTCCTGGGCCGCGCCACCGCCTCGGACCTGCTCGGCGTGGTCCGGGCCGCTTACGATCCGGCCGCTCGCGGCGACGTCGCCAACGCGCTCGGCGACAGCGGTGGGTTGCAGCGGTTCCTGGACTGGGACACCGCTGGGCCGATCGCCGCGACCGAGTTCTACGACCGGTACCAGCACGACTCCGGCTGGTCGGTGTCCTGGGCCTGGCACGAGGCACCCCGGGCGAACGTCCACGCCGACGTGCTGAGCCGGCTCCTGGCACCGGGCGGGCATCCCAAGCGCGTCACGCTGCTCTACCGCCCGGCCTCGGCCGCCGACGCGTCGCGCATCGTGGAGCGTGAGGTCAACGCGGCCAGCTTCCGCGACGCGTTGCGGGCGGCGCAGAAACGCGACGAGAACGCCCGGGATCGGGCCGACAAGGAACGTGCGCTGCGCGCCGCCCGGGAAGAAGCCGCGGGCGCGGGCGTCGGGCTGATGTCGATGTTCGTCACGGTGACCGTGACCGACGAGGACTACCTCGGCCGCGCCGTCGCCGACGCGGAAAGCCGTGCCGAGGTGGCGAAGATCCGGCTCCGGCGGCTGCGGGCCAGCCAGGCCGCCGGGTTCGCCGTCACGCTGCCGTGCGGCATCTGCCCTCCCCAACTGGCCACTCAATGGCCCCGCTAACGATGCGCGGACAGGAGTCCATCGTGCAACGACAGTCCACACAGGACCGTGATCCACGCCTGAGCACCGAGCCGATCGCGCCGTCGTGGGGATGGCGTGACCCTGGTGCAGGCCGGGTCAGCCACCTCGCGCCGGGCATGGAATACCAGGCCACGACCGTGCAGTTCTGCGGCCTGTACCCGTTCGTCGCCGGGTCCGGCTCCCCGATGCTCGGGGTGCCGATCGGCCGGCACATGCTGTGGGGCGAGGTCGTCTGCCTCGACCCCCTGCAGTGGCTGACCAGCGGCCTGGTCACCAACCCGGGCATGTTCCAGCTCGGTCAGCCCGGCATCGGCAAGTCCAGCCTGGCCAAACGGCTGCTCACCGGGCTGGTCGGCTACGGCGTGCACGGCCTGGTCCTCGGCGACACCAAACCGGACTACACGCCGCTGATCCGCGAGCTCGGCGGGCAGGTCATCACCGTCGGCCGCGGCATGGACCGGATCAACCCCCTGGACGCCGGACCGCTCGGCGCCGCACTGACCCGGATGAGCGGCCCGGACGCGCTGCGGCTCCGCCTCGAAATCCGCGGGCGCCGCCTGTCGCTGCTGCTGGCCCTGTGCACACTCGTCCGCGCCGGGCGGGTCACCAACCCCGAGGAAATCATCCTCGGCCGGGCCGTCGACATCCTCACCGACCGGCTCGACCGCGAACCCACCGTCCCCGACGTCCTTGCCCTGCTGGAAGAAGGCCCGGACGAGGTTCGCACCGCTGCGCGCGCCGGCACCGACGCCGACTACCGCCGCCGCGTCGACGAACTGGTCCCCACCCTGGCCCTGCTGTGCGAAGGGTCGCTGCGCGGCGTGTTCGACCAGGCGACCACCACCCCGATCGACCTCGACGCGCCGGCCGTGTCGGTGGACATCTCGCACGTGTCGGCGGCCGGTGACCAACTCGTGGCCGCGGCGATGCTGTGCACCTGGAGCTACGCCTTCGGCACAGTCGACGCCGCCGCCGTCCTCGCCGAACAGGGGTTGGCGCCGCCACGGCAGTTCATCGGCGTGATGGACGAGCTGTGGCGGGCGCTGCGGGGTGCGCCCGGCCTCGTCGACCACGCCGACGCGCTGACCCGACTCAACCGGCAGCGCGGCATGGCCAGCCTCATGATCACCCACAGTCTCGACGACCTGGAGGCCCTGCCCACCGAAGAGGACCGCGCGAAGGCGAGGGGCTTCTTCGAGCGAGCCGCCATCAAGATCCTCGGCGCGCTGCCGGGCCGCGAACTGGACCGCATCAGCCGCATCACCCGGCTCTCCGGGCCGGAACGGGACATGGTCAGCTCGTGGGCGGCGCCGGAAGCGCTGTTCCCAGGCAGCGTCCACCCCGGGCGCGGGAAATATTTGATCAAGACCGGTGAGCGGCCCGGCCTGCCGGTCGCGATGCGCCTGGTCGGTGACGAGGCGCGGCTGTACGACACCGACCGAGCCGTCCGGGGTGGGGTCGCATGAACACGCCGAAAAGTCAACTGAGGGCCGTCGCGTACGGCGGGGGTGTCCAGTCCACCGCCCTGTTGGTGCTGGCCGCGGCCGGCCGCATCGACTATCCGGTGTTCCTGTTCGCCAACGTCGGCGCCGACTCCGAGGACCCGGCGACGTTGACGTACCTGGAGCGCTACGCCAAGCCCTACGCCGCCGCGCACGGCATCGCCCTGCACGAGCTGCACCGCATCCGGCGGGACGGGTCCACCGAAACCCTGTACGGCCGGCTGACCCGGCCCCAGTCACGGTCCCTGCCGATCCCGGTCCGGATGTCCAGCGGAGCTCCGGGAACGCGCTCGTGCACCGCCGACTTCAAGATCAAAATCATGGGTCGGTGGCTCAAGGCGCACGGCGCTGCACCGTCGGCACCCGCTCGGGTCGGTATCGGGATCAGTCTCGATGAGATCCATCGGGTCAACAACCGCCGCGCTATGCCCTACGAGCAGCCGGTGTATCCGCTGCTGGATCATGAGCCGCCGCTGCGGCGCGTCGACTGCGAGCGGATCATCGCCGCAGCCGGACTGCCGGTGCCGGGTAAGAGCGCCTGCTGGTTCTGTCCGCTGCATCGGCGGATGTACTGGTCTGAGCTGCGCCGGGATCGCCCCGACCTGTTCGAGCGGTCCTGCCAGCTGGAGGAGCTGCTCAATGAGCGGCGCGCCCGGCTCGGGAGAGATCCGGTCTGGTTGACCGCCCGGAATCGGCCCCTGCGGACCCTCGACGCGGCGCAGGACCCGCTGCCCGGCTTTGAGCCCGACGGCAACGACGGCGGCTGCGACAACGGGGCGTGTTTCACATGACGCGGCTCCCAGTTCGTGGACGCGTTGCTCGGGCCGCGCGGCCGGCCCGGCAGATGGTGCTGCGGCTTCCGGCGCGCGCTGCCGCCAGCACGCTGGCGGTGACCGTCGGATGCGGCCTCGTCTCGACACCGCCGTCACAGGTTGACGGCGGCGCTGCCGTAGCGCTGCTGGTAGTCCTCGCCGTCGCGCACCGCCGGCCGCTACGCCCGGGCGGCCGGCACCGTCGCCAACACCGACTGTCCGCTCGGGGTGGTCTGCGATGAGTCTGTCTCAACAGCCGGTGCAGCCCCGCGCCAGCGCGGGCACCATGCCGTTGACGCCGTTCGTGGTGCTCGGCGCCGCGTGGGGCGCCATCGCGGTGACGTGGCTTGCCTGGGCCGCCGGCGCCTTGACCGCCGCGGTGACTGGCGGACACCCCGGACCTGGCTACGGCTCGCAGTTCGTCACGGGGGTGCTGTACGGCCGGTGGAGCGTCCTGTACCCGGACGTCAACCACCTGGCGGTCGCCGTGGTGTTCGGGCTGTTCCTGGCCACGGCGCTGGTACCGGTGATCGCCGGGTGGGTGTGGTGGGAACGGCACCGCACCGAGGCCGACGACCCGCTGCCCTCGCTGGCGCGCCCGCACGAGGTCGCCGACCTCACCCCTGCCGGTGTCGCCGCACGGGCCCTGCAGCTGCGGCCGAGCCTGGCTGGCACGCCGGCCAAAGACCTGCCCGCCGCGCAGACCGGGCTGGCGCTGGGCACCATGCAGCGACCGCGCGGCCGGTTCGGTCCGCAGCTGCGTGCGTCATGGGAAGAGGGCATCCTGGCCATCATGGGCCCACGGGCCCAGAAGACGACCGCCCTCGCGGTCCCGCTCATCCTCGATGCGCCCGGCGCCGTCCTCGCCACCTCGAACAAGGCGGACCTGTGGGCCACCACCAGCGCCGCCCGAGCTCGGGTCGGGCGGGTGTGGGTGTTCGATCCGCAGGGCATCACTCGGATCGGGCAGCGCTGGTGGTGGGACCCGCTGACGGCGGTGACCTCCGTGGAGGATGCCGCTCGGGTGGCCAGCCACTTCGTGCAGCCGTTGCGCCGCGACCGCGGCGAGGACTTCTGGCTGCTCGCCGCCGAGGATCTGCTCACCTCGTTCTTCCTCGCCGCCGGGGTCAGCCACGGCTCGATGAGCGACGTACAGGCATGGCTCGCCGACGCGAACGAGGACCAGCCGGTCGGGATCTTGTTCGCCCACGGTTATCCCGAGGTTGCGCGGGCCCTGCGTGGCCGGCAGCACGGGGCGCCCGAAACCCGTGACGGCATCTACGAGACCGCCCGCACCGCGGCGAGGTGTCTGCAGGACCCGCGGATCATGGCCTGGGTCAACGAACCCACCGACACCGAACTCGAGCGATTCGACCCGGACGCCTTCCCGGTCAGCGCCGACACGCTGTTCCTGCTGTCCAAGGACGGCGCCGGTTCGTCCGGGCCGCTGGTCGCGGCGTTGACCGACCAGGTCATGCGCCACGGCGTACGCCGGGCCGAGGCCCGCGGCGGCCGGCTCGACCCACCGATGCTGGCCATGCTCGACGAGGCCGCCAACATCTGCCCCCTGGCGGATCTGCCGCTGCTCTACAGCCACTACGGCAGCCGCTCCATCGTGCTCGTCACCATCCTGCAGACCTACCAGCAGGGCAGCACCGTCTGGGGCGACAAGGGCATGGGCACCCTGTGGGGCGCCGCCACCGTGAAACTCATCGGCGCCGGTGGCGACGACCCGCGGTTCGCTGCCGACGTGTCCTCGCTCATCGGCGAAAACGACGTGGCCACCATGTCGCTCACCCGCGACGGCACCGGCAGCGTGTCCCGGCAGGTCAGCGTCCGCCGGCAGCGGATCATGGGACCTGAGGACGTCCGCGCCATCAAGCGCGGCACCGCCATCCTGCTCGCCTCCGGGGCCCGGCCCGCGCTGCTGCGCCTCAACCCGTGGTTCCGCCAGCCGGGCGCGCCAGCCCTGCAGTTGGCAACCGCGAAGGCGATCACGCAGATCAGCGACGCCGCAGAACGCGAACGGTTGATCGCCGACCTTGCCGAGGACGGGGTGCAGCTGCCGGCCGCGCCGGCCCCGCCGGTGCTGCGGGCACCGACCTCCACACCGCCGGCCGCGTCCCGATCCGACGGGACCGCGTCACGGTTCCCGGATGTGCAGACGTCCGACGACGATGAGGGCGGCCCAGGCGCGGCCCAGCGCACGGTGAAGCCGTCCGTGCCGCAGTTCCACGCTCCGACGAGGCAGCCGTGACCGCCGGCCACCCGGCTGACGCGGGCCGGCTGATCGCCGCGCACCAGGTCGCCAACGAGTTTTACCGCAGCCATCTCCTCGACGAGCCGCGCGCCCTGGCGTACCTGCGCAGCCGCGGCATCATCGCGGCAGGCGCAACAAACCCGCCGTGGACCATCGGCTACGCGCCCCACGGCTGGACCATCCTCCGCGACCACCTCCGCGGCAACGGCTTCACCGACGACGAACTGCTCAAGGCCGGGCTGATCACCACCGCGCGCAACGGCAACCGCATCGACGTATTCCGCGACCGGGTGATGTTCCCGATCCGCAATGCTGACGGGGACGTCGTGGCGTTCACCGGCCGGGACCTGTCCGGCCGCGACGGCACGCCCAAGTACCGCAACACCACCACCACCGCCATCTACCACAAGAGCGAGCTGCTCTATGGGCTCGCCGAGCAGCTCGACGGCACCGCTCAGCCCGCGGCGGTGATGCTCGTGGAAGGCCCGGCCGATGTCGTGGCCGTGGACCGGCTGCGCCGCAGCCTGCCGGACACTCTCTATCCGGACCCGTACTTCGGCGTCGCTCCCTGCGGCACTGCCCTGACCGCCGAACAGGTCGCGCTCCTGGCCGCGGCCGTGCCGCCGGGAACACCGATCGTGGCTGCGTTCGACGCCGACGACGCTGGACAAGCCGCCATTGACAAGTCCTACCAGCTGTTGCGGGACTGGCCGGGACCCGTCGACGCGATCGTGCTGGAGGGCCGCGCCGACCCTGCGTCGCTCGTCGCCGCCAGCCCGGCCAGCGCCGTCGGAACCTTCGCCCACCTGCGCCGGCCGCTGGTCGACGTCGTCCTCGATCACCGTCTGAGGCCGCACCTGGCCCGGCTCGGCACCCGGCTGGACGAGCTCGCGCGGATCGGTCGCGACCCGGCGTCGGAGTCGCTGCTGATCCGCCTCAACGCCGTGCGGGCAGTAGCGCCGTTCATTGGCGAGGTTGCCCAGAACAATCCCGACCTCGCGGCTCGGCTATCGGTTGAGCTGGCCCTGCGATTGCGGGTCGAACCGTTGACGGTGCTGGAGACCATCTACCCGCCGCAGGACGACGCCATCCTGGTCGGCGTGCCGGACCCTCGGGGGCGGGATGCCGTCGCGTTGGGCACTCGCGGGTTCCCCGACCCCAGCATCGTCGGGCATGGATACGCACGAACGTGCCCTGCCGATGCTCCGGCTGCAACCTGGGTCCAGCACGACCCGAAGACCGGTCACACCGCCTGGGTCCTCAGCGAAGGTGTTGGCGCAGATCCCGCCGACCGTGACGCTGCCCGTCTTGCCGCGGAAGTCGCCGGGCGCGCAGCGATCCTCGTCGGCGCCCACAAGGCCGTCGAGATCGCCCGGGTCGCCGTCAACGCTGCCTTCGCCGAACCTGGTACCCGGCAGGGCAACGCCAGCATCGTCGTGCTCTGCTCGTTCGACGGCGACCGGCCGCAGCCGGGCTCCGGGCAGTTCACCGTGGCCTGGGCCGGCGACGCCCGCGCCTATGCCACTGCCAGCCCGCCACACGCCAGGGCGGTCACCGACGCCGCCCAGATACGCAGGTGGTTCGCTGCTGTGACCGTCGACCACACCGTCAGCGCTCAGCACCCCAACGCCTCAACTGCGCCGCGGCCGGTATCGAGCGCTGCTGCGGAACGAGCGTCGCAACCGCGCGGTCAACGCTCTCCATCTGGCGGGCAGCTGCTGACCGCGTCGGTGCGTGGTGGCGCGATCGGTGTCAACCGTCTCGATCTGCCGCCCACGAGCATCGTGCTCGCCGGCCGCCGCACCGCCGCTGTCGGCACCGAGCTCCTCCGCGCCGCCGTCGAACCGCGCCGGCCGGACGTGACCCTGGCCAACCTTCGTCAGCTCGCCGGCCCGCAGACCATCGCTATCGTCGTGCGCCCCGATGCTGCGCGGCAGCGCGATGTGATGACCGCCGCCCGGCTGGCCCGTCAGGACCAGGCGGGTGCAAACGTGTCGCATCACCAGCCGACCGGAGCTCGTCAAGCCGGTGCGCGGCTGGCACTGCCGCCGGGACCGGCGAGCACGTCCGTGCGTCGCTGATCTGATGTCGCACCGATCGGCACTGTGCGCGGCGGTCGACGCGCGGCGATGCGGTCAAGGTGTCACCGGCGGCGACCTCGCAACGCACTGCGCCCGGATGGTTCGCCATCCGGGCGCAGCGATAATTGGGGCCGTTCACTCTCGCGCGGGTTCTGCTGCCGCCGTCATGCCGCCGCTGGCTGTCGGCCGCTCTCGGTGTCGTCGATGCCGAGCAGCTTGAGGATTAGGTTCGTGGGCACGAGGTAGCGCCGGCCGACGTGGAGCACCTTGACCGGGAACTCTCCGGCCTTGGCCAGTTCGTAGGACTTGGAACGGCCGATGCCAAGCACAGCGCCGGCAGTCTCGATGTCCACCGTGGCGGGCAGCTTGCGAACGGCGTCGATCGTCCATACCTCGCCGGGGTTCTGCGTCGTGACGGTCATGGTGGTCGCTCCTCCTGCCGCCGGCTGTTGGCCGGCACCGCTCGATGTCGTTCCGAGCGTGCTCGGCGAGCATGGACGCACGAGTGCCCCGTAACGCTGGGGCGGTGACGGGTAGCGTCTCCGTCAACCCCGCGACTGCCAGGCTGCTCGGTCACGCTCGCGGGCCTGTTCCCGTTGCCACATCGCGAGGTCGTGACCGTGGAGCTCCTGGGCAAGGTCCCACCGGCCGGGCCGGACGCCGTAGGCGCGATGGCCGTGCTGCTCGCACCAAGTCGAGGGCAGCGCACCCGGCGGGTAGGGGGTGCCAAGGTTGCACCGCACGCACAGCGGCCCGGCGGGCGCCTCGTCGGTTTCGGGGAAGGTCCGCTCGTATCGGTCGGAGCCGCCGATCGCCAACATGGTCGCCCGTTGCAGGGCGGGCAGCAGCGTGGCGGCTACCGCGCTGGTGATGAACGCCGGCAACCGAACCCGGCCTGGCCAGGCTTGGTCGGTGTCCAGGGCCCGGTCGGTGACTCGGGCCAGGAACTCGCCCAGTTCCGACCCATAGAGGTCGAGCCGCCACTCCTGGTGGACCAGGGGATCGCCGTTCCACGGTTCGGTCGCCGCGACGACGAACAGCTCGCCGTGGCCCGGGTTGTCGACGTACAGCTCGAAGCCGTCCGGATAGAAGATCATGCCCATGGGTGTCTCGCTCTCGTGCGGTGACGTCTCGGAGAGACCCCCTTGGCCCTGCTGCGTGGTCTCGTCGCGACGGGCGGCGGGTTCAGGTGCCGTCGACTCGCGTACGGGCGAGTTCTCGCAGGACTCGGGAGCCGTAGTTGTTGGTGTTGAACGCGACGTCGAGCTCCTTGCCGGTAACGGGCGCGCCCTGCGCGATCCGGTCCTGGGCGTAGGCGAGCATCTGCGCCCGCAGGGACGCACCTGACCCACCCCGCCGAGCCTTTGGACCAGCGGCGCCGCCGGTAGCAGCAGCGCTGCCCCGCTGACTGGTGCTGCGGCTACGAGTCCCGCGGCGGGCGGTCGCGCTGGGCTTGCCGCTGCCGTCTCGGGCGTTCGTCTTGCGGCCGGCAGGTGTTCCGTCTCCCACCTTCGTCTCACGGCCGACGGGCGCCTCGTCTCTCCGCTCTGTCTCGTCGCCGATCGCTGTCTCGTCTGCGTGAGCCGTCTCGCTGCCGCCGGTCGTCTTGTCTCTCGGCTGCGTCTCGTCGCCGATGGCCGTCTCGTCTTCCAGCTCCGTCTCGTCTCCCTGGCCCGTCTCGCTGCCGCCGGTCGTCTCGTCTCGCGTGTTCTTCTCGCGGCTCGCAGTCGTCTCGTCCGTCTCGTCCGCGCTGTCGCGCGGCGGGACGACGGTTCGGGAGGCTTCCTCGCGTGATGCCTGCTCCGGCCTGTCGGGGCCGGCCGCAGCTGGGCGCGACGCCGGACGTCCGCGGCGGATCGCTCGGCGGGCCAGCTTGGCCGAGCCGTACTGCTCGATCGCGTCGACGGCGGCGTGCCAGGCAAGGTCGGTGGTGGTGTAGCCGTCGCGGACTGTCAAGAGCCAGGCGATGCGGGTGATCGGGCGCATGTACAGCCATCGGGCCAACCCGAAGCGGGGCCGGGCGGCCGGGAGCTTGCCTTCGGCGCGCAGCCGCGTGCGGTGCCGGTAGGTCGACAGGAGCTCCCACAGGATGACGCCGGTCAGCGACATCAGTCCGTAGGAGACGGCCTCGCCGGTGGGGGCGAAGTTCGGGCCGGCTGCGTGCCAGTAGTTCATGACCGCGGCCCCGGCGGCGAAGCCCCAGGTGGCAGCGCGGAACAGCAGCGACGAGTCGCCGGCCGCGCGGGCGCGCCAGTCCAGTCGGGCTACGTAGGCGGTGGACAGCTCGAACCCGGCGGCGAAGACAATCGCAGCCGGGAGCGGCCAGTGCATGACGTCCATCGCGAAGCGGATCTGCCCGACCCAGGCGACGGCCATCGGAAACATGATCGGCAGGGTGAACAACGCCCACTCCGCCACCTGCGGGATCGCGGTGGTCAGCCGCGCCCAGCGGGCGGCTCGGCGGGCCTGCCGCCGTTTGCGGCGCTCGCGCTGTTCGCGTTCGGCGGCGTCGCGTTCGCGGCGAGCCGCTGCCCGGCGGGCGTCCTGCAGTTCCAGGTCCAGCTTGGCCGCGCGAGCGCGCCGCTCGACGTCGGCGTCGGCGTTGAGCCGGTCCTGTTCGGCCCGGCTGATCTGGCGCAGTGTCCGCGCGTCGGTGACCTCCGCTCGCACCGTCTTCGCGGCCTGGAGCGTGTCGCTCGACTCGGCGTCGGCCGGGTTGCTGGTCAGGGTGGTCACGGCGTGGTCCTTCCGGTTCGGCGCTGTGTCCGGGTTGCGGTGCTCTGGGGTGGTGCGCTGGTGCGGTGGCTCTGGTTCGGCTGGCCGTAGCGCTTCCGTCAACGCTGGCTGTGCTACGGACCTGGTGGTGCACCGTGATGGTGTCGGCGAACCGTTAGCGGACCCGCTACGGGCCGGGGCATTTGCCCTGGTGGGGACCCAGGTGGTCGCATCCGGCCAGGTACTGCCCCGGTGCAGTTGCCGCCGACGGTGGTGGGCGTCTTCGGCCGTGCTGGCAGGTGGAGCTCGTCCGACGGGTGGCCGCGGGCGCGCCGGCCCGAACCGACTGGTCGCGGCCGGATCAGCACGTCGAACCTGAACGACAGGGCTGCGCGAGCGGCCCGGACGGCCCGGGCGGCCGGGTTGGGGCGGCTGTCCTGCCCTCCGTCGTGTGCGTGGTCCGGTCGCTGGGCCCCGGGTTGGGCGGGGCCGATCGGCGGTGGGGCGGCTGGCGGGGCCTGGTGTGCGGCTGCGGGCGAGCCGTTCAACCATCGCGCACCAACGGCGCAGTTCCTGGCGACGAGCCTGGATCACCGCGCACCGCGGGCAGCTCAGCGGCTCCTGGGTCGTCACCCAGTCGGTCTGGCACCGCCGCGCCCGGCAGGCCGGGATCGGCGTGCACGGTGGCGTGAGCCGGGCGAGGTCGAGGTGGATGCGGCCGTCGTGGGCGCCGGTGACGTGTCGCTCGCCAGTCACGCTGTGGTGCTGCTGGGCCGGCCGCACGTTGGGAGCGGGTGCGATGGTGGTCGCTGCGGAGGCGAGGGTCGCGAGACGGCGCAGCTGGTCGCCGATGCCGCGGGTGCCGTCCAGCGGGCAGGTCGCGTGCGGCCAGACGAACCGGGCGAGGCGTGCGTACGGCGCCGGGGCGAGGACGACGACGGTGACGTCCAGCAGGCCGAGCTGTTCGGCCTGCTCGCGCAGCCCGTCGGCGGTCATGGTGTGCCGCTGGCCGAGCCGCGCGTCGTACCGCAGCAGCATGTCGGACAGCTCGACCAGGCCGTACCAGGCGGACAGGATCATCACCCTGGTGTCCGGCGTGCGGATCGCGTCGGCGGCGCGGCGGGCCGCCCAGTGGTAGCTGCCGACGTACAGCTCACCGGCCGGCGCTTCGATACGGTCCGCTTTCCGGGCCCCGCAGACGACGATGATCAAGCGTTGCGGCGCCGGGGCCGGTTCCGGGAGGCAGCGCTGGCCGGCGGCGTACTGCTGGTGTTCGGCGACGGTCCAGCCCAGCCACGCCCAGCTCGGCAGCCAGGTGCGGCCGTCGGGGAAGGTGGTGCGGTATCCCCGGCCGTGTCGCCAGGCCGCGACCGCCGGTCCGGCCGAAGGGTGCAGCAGGTCGTTGCGGATCCGCCGGGATCCGCCGCCATCGACGTCGACCAGGGAGGTCTTGGGCCCGATCGAGCGGAGGATGCCGCCGCCTTGACCACCGTCCCGCGCCGGGAGCGAGCCGGGCATGCAGCGGACCCGCTGGCCGGGCGCAACCGTGCCCGGCCTGGTCGGCAGCGGAACCCCCATGCAGGTCTCGGTCGGCGTCGCGAGCGGCGTCCTGGGCTGCCAGCCGCGCGTGACGGAGGCGTGACGGTTGACGGCGCCGTTGCGGTAGGCGGCAGCGTGCGGCCGGCACACGGTGACCTGCCCACCGCCGGCCAGGCTGAGCTTCAGCGTCGCCCGGTTCGAGCACGCCGCGCACGCGTACGGGTTCGGGTGCGCGAGCCGCTCCTCGGCCAGGACGGCGGGCTGGGCGGGCTCAGGGTGGCTGCTGGTCACGGTTGGCGCTCCAGAGCTCGGGGCCGGCCCCGGCAGCGGGGCCGGCCGACAGCGGGATGGTTACCGGAGGCTCCGGGCGGGGCAGTCCAGCTCGTTGTGCCGCTCGGCAGTCGGGCCGCAGACGGCACCGGCGATCGCCCAGTCGAGCTCGGCGCAGGTCTCTGCCGGCTCGTGCAGGGTGCGGATTCGGGTCCGGTCCTCCGCCGCGTCGCAGCGTCCGGTTTCGTCCCACTGGTTGCCACGCCACGGGCGCCGGGCGCCGACCAGGGCCGGGTAGGCGTAGATCGGGTGCCCGCAGTGCCGGCAGGTGGCCACCTGGGTTCCGTCGGCGTAGCACTCGCGCGTGCCCGTCCGCAGCGCGATCGTGGTGGCAGCGCTGTCTTGCAGGATGCGGTGGACCTGCTCGGTGTGCGGTCCGCAGGCCGCGAGCGTGTGCCCGCGGCGGGCGAGCACGACGTTGACGGCCGTGACCGAGCACTCCGCCGCGTCGCAGGGCATCGTGGCTGGTTCGTTCGCGTCCAGGCATCGCTGGCACCGTGCCTCGGGAGCGTGTGCGCGCAGGCACGGTTGACGCGCGGGCTCGTGCGCGGCCCGAGCGCGGTGCTGCAGGTCGACGAGGTTGTACCCGCACCTCGTTTCGCCTTCGGGGAGCAGCAGGTCCGCGACCGCGGTTCCGTCAGCGCGCACGTGGAGCGCGGTCACCGTCGCAGTGGCGCTGATGCCCGCAGCGGCCACGCTGTCGCCGACGCGGACGGGGATGCTGTACGCGCCCCGCGGGAGGATCACCGAGCGGCTCGGGACGCCGCTGCGCCACGCACCGCGGGTCGTCAACTCGATGCCGCTCACCTCGAAGTCACCCTGGTGATCGGGCCGGACCGCGGTGACGTCGAGGGCGAAGCCGACAGCGAGGGTGCGGTACGTGTGGCCGCTCTTGGCCGCGCCAGGGGATACCGTGATGCGGTCCCCGGGCCGCAGCCCATACACGTCAGTGCCGGTCATTCTGGGCTCCTTCACTGTGGTCGCAGGGTTGGCCGAGCCGCACGAATCCGTCGCGATGCCGGCAGCTAACGCGTCATGGGAGGACCCATGCGTCAGTGGGTTGGCGGGTTCGGCTCGGGTGACGCAGAGTTGGTGGATTCGGCGGAGCTCAGCTGTCGACTTCGCCGAAGTCCTCGGCGTTGAAGTCGTGACCGTCGAGGCGTGCGGCTGCGGCGTATAGCGAGCGGCTGATGTCCTGTAGGTCGGTGGTCATCCCGTGTAGGTAGACGACCAAGGCCCGCATCGGCTGTGGTGCGGCGCCCCGTTCCACGACGAGGAAGTCGGTGAGGAACTCGCGTGCCCGCTCGACCAGCGACGTGGCGTGTGTTTCGCCGACGAGCTCGACCGCGGCGGCGACCATGGCGGATCGAAGATGGTAACCACCGTGACGCTGGCCGCGGCGGACGGTCCACTCGACGCAGCCCAGCTCGCGCAGGACGCGACGTCGGGCCTGGCCGTCGGTGACTCGGTGTTCTGCCAGGCGTCGTACCGTCGCCCGCAGGATGGTCGACTCGTCGAAGACACCGGTCTGGAACGGGCACGCCGGGCGGCACGGGGCGTTGCGGTGCGTGCCGCAGCCGACGCAGTTGCCGTTGTGGTCGTACTCGGCAAGGGGCGTGGTGGCCCGCCCGTTGGAGCGCTCGGGTCCATGGGTTCTGGTTTCGGGCATTGCCGGACACCTTTCACGCTGAGGACCGCGTTTGACTGGTTGTGGAAGTGCCGCGCAGCAGCACTTCTCGCAGGCTGGTGCCTAGGTGCGGTCCAAGGGCAGGTACCAGCCGCCACCCAGCTCGCCGGGCTCGAACAGGGCCGCTCCGCGCTCGCGATAGACCGCGGTGAGCAGCCGGTTGATCTCAGCGAGTTCCGCGTACGGGTCGCCGTCGCGGTCGCCGAGCCACAGGCGTTCCCCCGGCTCGTCGGCGCCCTGGAACACTTCGCCGTCCTCGTCGGGCCACAGCACGCCCTCGGCGCTGGCGAGATCCCACAGGATGATGCGGTCGTTGTCCCCGTCGCCGGGATGGTTGAGGTACGCCATGACGGCGTCGGGATAGCGGCGGCGGATGCGGGTGATCACCCCATCGAGGAGGACGTCGGCGGTGTCGCGCTGACCGTCGTGGCTGCTGGCCCGGTGAGCGCTACGTGCGTCGCCAGCCGCCGGGTCTGATTCGTTCGACATGGGTTCCTCCAGACAGAACGCGGGATCGGGTGACCGGCTGGCCGCGCAGGACCTCATCGCGTACGCAGCCAGCCGGAGCGCGAGCAGTCAGCCGTCCAGCCGGGCGGGCTCCGCGGCGCCGTCGCCGGACAGGGCGGGCTCTGCCGCGGGACGGACCGCGATGTCCGCGAAGCGGGCGGTCTTCATCGACCGGAACGGCTCCGTCCAGGAGCTGCGCGGGTCAGCCGCGTCGCGGATGGCACCTTCGGTCGTGTACTCCACGGCGGCGTTGAGTCGACCGATCCGCACGATGACACCGACACGCCACCGTCCCCGCGAGTCGATCGCCGCGACATCGCCGAGCTTGAGGTCGGTGCCGAAGGTGAATCCGGCGGCCTCCGCCTGTTCGCGGTTGGAGTAGCACGCCACCAGGCGGATCAGGTCTTCGATGGGCGGCGTCGTCTGACGGCTCTGACCGGTGTCGGAGGACGTAGGGTTGGTCATTGGAAACGCCTTTCGCTGAGGTTGTTTCCGCAGCCCGGCCGGTGTTCCAGCACTTGCCGGGCGCCTTCACCACAAGCGTATAGTAAATGGTATAGAAAAAGCTAGAGGTAGGCTGTCTTTTCTCAGACCTTTTTCTGTACGCTGCGGGGATGCCGCAGAACGAGCCCCGCGCGTCCCGACCCGAGGTCGCTGAAGGGATGGCTGCCGCCCGCGACCGCGGCGTACGGCTCGGGCGACCGCCCGCAGCGCTTCCCGAGGGCGCACCGCGAGCGGCTGAACTCCGCGCCGCCGGCAACTCGCTGGCACAGATCGCCGCCGCCCTCAACGCCGAACAGGTCGCGACGCCGTCCGGGCGCGGGCAGTGGACGAAGAGCAGCGTCCAGTACGTGCTGACCCGCTACGACCAGGAGCGCGCCGAGGAGGCGTAGCCGAGCGAACGCAGCGCCGGCCGACGCATCCACAAACCGCCGCATCGGGATGGATGGCTCACGGCCGGCAGCCACCGCCAGGCGCGCCTTCGCCGTTGTCCATTGGTGCCGGCGCAGCCGACCCGTAGCGCCCTGGAACCAGAGTGGATGGACTCCCGCTGTGTTGCGGGAGCAAGTTATAGGCTCCGGTAACCGGAGCGACGGCCGACCGGGCGCGGTCAGCCTTTGAGCAGCGACGATGCGTCGTCGCTGGATGAGGCCCGTCGTGGGCGCTAACGGTGTCGGCAATGGCGGTCGGCGACCGTGGCCCGGTGATCGAGCAGCACTCGCCGAAGGATGCCGAGGCGTCACCGCGTTCCAGCCGTGGCCGCGACCGCCGCCACCTCTACCCCGGGCGTCCCGCCCGGATCGCTCCGCGGTACACCGAGCAGGAGATCGCCGACATCGCGGCGGCAGCCGCCGCCGCGGGGCTGACCCCGACCGGGTTCGTCGGCGAAGCCGGCCTGGCCGCCGCCCGCGGCGAGCAGCCGACGACGTTGAGCCGAGAGACCCTCGCGCAGCTGCAGGTCGAGCTGTTCGATGCCCGGGTCGCGGTCGGGCGGATCGGCACGAACCTCAACCAGGGCATTACGGCGTTGCATACCACCGGCGATGTGCCTGCGTGGCTGGTCCGGGCTGCGGCGCTGTGCGAGCAGCGGATGCGACGCGTCGATGACGTCATCGCCCGGATCGACCGGGCGCTGCGATGATCCCCAAGATCGGCCGCGGCCGTCGGGCGTACGGTCTGCTGCGCTACCTGTACGGGCCGGGGCGACGCGAGGAGCACGTCGATCCGCACCTGGTCGCCGCGTGGGACGGCGCCGGGCCCTTGTCGGGTCTGGAGCCGCCGATCGGCGCGGACGGCAAACCCGACCTCCGTAAGCTCGCCGACCTGCTGGAGCAGCCGGTGCGACGCGGGGTCAACCCGCCCCGCCAGCCGGTCTGGCACTGCTCGATCCGCACCCACCCGGAAGACCGGTGGCTCACCGACGAACAGTGGGCCCGGATCGGCGCCGAGGTCATGGCGAAAGTCGGCCTCGCACCGCACGATGACCCCCGCGCGGTTCGGTGGGTCGCGGTGCGGCATGCCCCGGACCACATCCACATCGTCGCGACCCTCGTGCGGCAAGACCGGCGCACGGCGTGGGCGCGCAACGACCGATGGCTTGCCCAGGCAGCATGCAGGGACCTCGAAGAACGCTGCGGGCTGCACCGGGTCGGCCCTACCGACCGCACCGCGCACACCCGCCCCACCACCCGCGAATTGCACAAGGCCGCCCGCACCGGGCGGCGCGAACGTCCCCGCGACCAGTTGCGCCGCCACGTTCGCCACGCCGCCGCCGTCGCCGACAGCCAGGACCAGTTCTTCGCGCTGCTGCGAGACGGCGGGCTACGCGTTCGGACGCGAACAAGTACGACGAACCCCGGGCAGGTCACCGGCTACGCCGTTGCGTTGGCGAGCCACACCACAGCGGCGGGCGAACCCGTCTGGTACGGCGGCGGCCGGCTCGCACCCGACCTCACGCTGCCGCAGCTACATGGTCGCTGGGGTCAACCCGCCGCCTCAGTCCAGCCGCCCCCGCGGCTGGCCCAAGCCGAGTTGTATGACGAGGCCGCTGGCGCGGTTCGCGCCGCTGCCGAGCTGATCGGACAGCCAGGCGGGGATCCGGCCGCTGCGAGCGCCGCCGCGTACGCCGCAGCCGACACCCTCACCGCTGCCGCCCGTCTGCTGGAGGGCGACCGGCGCGGCCCGCTGCACCGCGCGGCCGAGGCCCTCGACCGGGCCACCCGGGAGCCGTATCGGCGACCGCTGCCATCGACCAGCCGTCGGGGAGCGCTGCGGTCGATGTCACGGCGCATACGGCTGGCCGGGGAACTCAGTCACGGCAACGCGGTGTCCGCGATGCTCCGGCTGATTCGCAACATGTCGATGCTCGCCGACTCCCTAGCCGAGCTGCGTGACGTCCAACGTCGTCTTCACCAGGCGCGCGCCGCTCGTACCGCCGCGCGTCTCCTGCGTTCGGCCTCGACCGGCAACAGCATGCCCGGCGGTCGCATCCCGGACGTGACCGCAGCGCCGCCGTCAACGCGGCCATCAACCATGCCGCCAACGCGCCCCAACGACGCTCGGCGTCAATCCGGGCCGGGCGTCGGCCACGGCAGATAGGGGAAAGGCTGATGGACTTCGGACAGGAGCAGCACCCAGACATCGCCGCGGAGGTCACCCAACGCGCCGGCCAGGCTCTCGCGGTTCTCGGAACACTCGGTGAGGCCACGGCCCGGCTCGCCGCCGAACAGCGCCGCCGCAAGCAAGGGCGGGAGGAAGCGCAGGAGCAAGCGCATCAGCGTCGGCAGGAACAGGCTGGGAAGCTCCGCGAGCATAGTGACCGGCTCGCCGAGTACGCCTCACGGCAACGCGCGACGCACGACCGGCGCCTCATCAATCAGACGCTCGACCCGAACTGGGTCGCTAGCGCAGACCTGTACGACCTTGCCACCGTGTGGCGGACCGCCCGTCTCCGCGAAAACCAGTTCCCCGAAGCGCGCGCCGCCGCGGAAACGGTCGAGGACCGGCTCCGGGACATGTACCCGCGGCCGATGCACCTGTACGACGAGGCCGTCCGCAACGGCACGCCGCGCGCCGACGCGATGCGCGCCGCCGCCGAGGAGATGGCCCATACCCCGGTCATGCGGCCGTACGGTCCGGGAAAACGAGCTGGAGCCCTCGGCGCCGCGGACGGACCCGTCGTCGGCGTGGCCACGTTTGATACGGCGGTCGCCGACGAGCAGATCCGCCTCGCCACCGGCATCGATCCGGCCGACTACCTCGCCGAGCTGCGCCGGCTCGGGCCAGGCGGCGACGCCGCCGCCGAAGCCCTCCGGGCCGCGCTCCTCGAGCGCGCTGGCCGAGAGGCTACGCAGGCACTCGCCGACGCAGGAACACCTGATGACCCGGCCACGCCGGGCGTCGACGAGCACGCCGTCGACGGGATGCCGGACAACGCGGCCCACATCGGCGCCGCCAACCGCGACAGCGCCGCCGCGCAGCGCAGCGCCGCACAGCTGGCCGGCGAGTGGTACCCCGACGGGTTGAACCATCCCCATGGCATGCCAAGCGACGTCGCCCGCCGCACGCCGGCGACCGCTGTCCCCGCGAGCAGTGCGGGCCGCACGACGGGATTGGGCCGATGACCGCTGTGGCCAGTGTCGACGCGAGCGAGCAGGAGCAGCACCCGCCGCTGTACCCCAGCCTCGAAGCCTGGGTGATCGGCTACTTCACCCCTATGTTCCTGCACCGCATCCCCGGCAACCCGCGACTGCGCTGGTGCGCCGAGTGGTGGGACCACGCCGAAGCCATCGCCCGGCTCACCCTCCTGTGGACCGGCTGGGAGGCCGCCCGCTGGCAACCCGAAGCCAAGGCCGGCTGGTGGCTCGACTTCGACCACCACCTGCAAATCCTGCTCGCCGCAGACGGCCCGTTTCGCAACTGCCGCCAACCCGAAGGCAGCCGGTCCGGCAAGCACGAGCCATCCGCCGTTCCGGACGTCTCGCCGGCACCGACGGACTGGTGGGACTAACACCTCGCGACACGGCCGCTCGCCCCCGAATCGCGGAAGCCCGTGGACGTAAACGTCTTCTGAAAGGTCTCCAATAGTGCTCAGCACAACCGGTACGTTCTGCGACCTGCTGAACGGTTTGGCGAACGACCTTTCCTCAACGCTTAATCCCGACGACCCATCTGTTCTGCAGGCGTTGGCGTTCGCTGCCTGCGCAGCGACCGCCGCTGCCGACGGTCCAGCTGTAGAGGATTGGAAATCGTACGGATTCGTCATCCAGCATGCTGCCCAAACGCTGCATGCCGACCTCGTTAGCAACGGCGCTCGTACGCATGAGGGTCGCGAAGCTGGGCCTGACAGCCTCGAACTACGCCGAGCGACGACCGAACTCGTCGAACGTCTCGCCGACCTATACGCAACAGCAGCCGCCGATGCCATCGATTCCAGGTACCAAAGAGTGATTTGGTCCCGCGTCGCGCTTTACCTGGAAGACGCAGCTGCCGAACTGGCATGAGCTACTTAACGAGAAACTCTTTCGCCAGATGTAGGCCGTATCCCACGAAGATATGCCCAGTTCCAGCCAATTCAGCCAGCTGTCGCCGGGCCGGGGCGTCATCCTTTGGCTTCGAGGCGGCTCGGGAGCGTTCGTCGGCGAACTTGCGTCCCACTAGTGCGTTGACCTTGAAGGTCTGCCGGTTTGTGACACGCCGTGTTGGTGCGTGAGGTTTGGTGTGTTTCGGTCCACGCTGGAGTTGGCGGGGGTGGATCAAGGTGCATCCTGTCCACACCCCGTACGGACCCGCCGGTTGATCGATGATGAGAGCCAATATCTGCTCCGGCTGGTCTGCCGGAGCGTGCACGACAGCGTCCGCTACCGGCGGTCGCTGATCATCATGGCGTCAGCCTCCGGAACCCGCGTACCGGCGATCGCACGGCTGGTTGCTGCGGACGAGGACACCGTCCGCGATGTCATCCACGCGTTCAACGATCAAGGCCTCGCCGTGCTGGCACCGCGCTGAGTCCGGGACGGCCCCGGCGGATCACCGACGCCGACATCGAGGTAGTCGTCGCCGCGGCGACGACCCGGCCGGCCCGGCTCGGCCTGCCGTTCACGCAGTGGAGGCATCCGCAAGCTGGCATGTTGACGAAGGACTCGCCGATCCTCCTTCGAATGGCCGCTTCGCCCCAGCCCCGGTAGGGGTAATTGCTGAGCGCAAGGGCGCTTCCTGTGGCACGTACGCCACAGGAAGTGCCCTTGCGTCGTGTGGGACGTGCGAACTGTGTAGCTTGGTCGACGCACTCGGGCGTGTCCCGCTTGGCAAGGACGGAGATGAGATGGCCCAGGACGGCGAGGGGATCCCGGAGCATCTGCTCGGGTATCGAAGCGATCCAAAGTGGCGAGACATGTCGAATTGGTTGGTTCACTTCACAGACAGAGAAGAAACCTTCCTCTCGATCCTACGAGACGGGGAGATTCGTGCCGTGAGGCCATTCGGCTCAGCCATGAATCTCGAAGATAATCTGCACAATCAGAAGGCAATCTGCCTAAGCGAGATTCCCGTGGACCAACTTGACCGACTCATGAAACGCCATGGTAGGTGGGGGCTGGCGTTCACCCGCAATTTCATCCGTGCCGCCGGTGGCGCGAGAGTCTGGTATCTCGACCAAGACATGCCGACGCAGCTAGCCTTCCGTGAACTGGGTACTCAGGCGATGAGGGGCAGCATCAACCCGGCCGATGAAATCTGGACGCTGACCCCGTTCGTCGATCGTGTTGCGCCCGGAAAATATGAATTCGAATGGGAAAGGGAATGGCGGGTGGTTGGTGGACTGCGATTTACGCCTTCTGACCTAGCCTTCACTCTCACCCCTGATGGCATCAGTCAGAAAATGGAGCAAATCTCCATCGAAGCCCCGAACGTACGACACGATGGCACGGAGACGGGCTGGGTTGCGATTCCTGAAGCTGTAGGCAATGAGCTTGACAGGATGACTGCCGAGTTTCTTGAGAACTTCAGTGACCCGAACCTCCATCTGACTTGGGAAAAAGGCGAATACTTCTGGGTCGTGCCCGAGTGGCGCACGGGTGAAGCCGTCGAGTCGGTGTTTCCTAAGTTGGAAGGTGAGCTTCTAGATCAGCTCGTAGACTACCTTAATGGATTGAGTGATCAGGTGGGTGAATCTCAGTGAGTGGCGAATCCACGTCGAGGGTTCCTACTACTAGCCCCGGGCCCTTCATGAAGGTGGCTGGATTCATGATCAAGAAATTGGGAGGGTGCCCTCTGTCTGGGAGGAACTGGCTTGTCGAAGGCTTGATCGTCCGCCACGGAAGGCACCCGCAGAGTGCGGGCTACCGGAACACGTCCGACGATCATCGTGAGTGCCGATGGGCGGGGCGTGGTCGGTCACGCCGGCGCCCGGCTCCTGGCCGATATGGCCGAGGCGACCGGGCTGACCACCCGGTTCGGTGACGTGCTTGCCGTGCTGCGGCAGCGCCAAGGCGGACATGACCCGGGCCGGATTGCGGTGGACTTGGCGGTGATGCTCGCCGACGGTGGCGAGGCGATCGCGGATCTGGCGATGCTGCGGGACCAGGGCCAGTTGTTCGGGCCGGTCGCGTCCGACCCGACCGCGTGGCGGCTGTTGTCCAAACTGGACAGTCAGCTTCTCGAACGGCTCGCGCAGGCACGGGCTCAAGCGCGGACATCGCATGGGCGCAACGGATCGAGACCTGCGGCAGCCTGCCCCAGTCGATGGCGGCGGGTTCGACTGTGCCGGGCCTGGTCCTCGACCTGGACGCCACGATCGTGCTCTGCCACTCCGACAAGGAGTCCGCGACCCCGACGTGGAAATCTTCACATTTGGATATCACCCGTTGCTGTGCTTCCTGGACAACACCCGCGAAGCCCTGTCCGGGATGCTGCGAGAGGGGCGGGCCAGGTCGAACACCACCGCCGATCACATCACCGTCCTGGACGACGCCCTCGCCCAGATCTCCGACGCGCACCGGCACGGCACCCCGATCCTGATCCGGTCGGATTCCGCCGGCTGCACCCACGGTGGCTGGTGGGCGTGTATCCGAACGTACGGCCTTGCCCCTCAGCGCAAGTCATCCCTTCGATATTCAGCGCCAGACCGAGTCCAGGCGACTGCTACTGGTCCGACCAGTCTGGCGCTGCAACACGTCGTTGCCCATGTCCCAGATGGTGACCACAGGATGGGTGATGGTTGGCAGCGCGCCCGCCGGTTTGAGCGGCCGTACGCGCAGCGCGACGTCGAGCACGTCGCCGATGCCGACCATGACCGACGTGCGCCAGCGGGTGGTGTAGCCACCGGCTGTGCGGATTTCGCCAGCGGCGCGCACACTGCCCGGCAGTGGCCGTCGGTTGAGGGTGGCGCCGGCAACGGCGACGTGGTCGACGAGCCGCGGGTCGACGCCGATCGCGAACGCTGTGGGATACGCGGCCCGGCCGGGACCGGTGCCGCGCAACGAGATCCGCACGGGGTGGTGGTAGCTGAACTCGTCGGCGTCGCCCCAGGTGTGGCGCTCCCAACCGGTGAACAGCTCCACACCCCACGGCTGTGTCCCCTGCGCTCGGCGGTCCGGCGTCGCCGGACGCAGATCGGTGCCGGCCGGGGCCGCGCCGCGGGCCGCCAGTGTCGCCGCGGCAACGCCCGGCTGCGGTACGAGATCATGCGGGTAGAGCGCGGCTCGCGCGTTGGCAATGCGCACCAGGAGCTGCCCACCAGCCGGGATGGCCGGCTCGATGGTCACCGTGCACGTCAGTGCTCCGGTGAACCGGGCGGTCGCAGCCACCGAGTGGCCGTCGAGGGTAACGGTGGGTGGATCGGCCGCGGCGTACAGGCGGTCGTCAAAGCTGACTGTCACCACCGTGCTGGCGGGCAGTGCGACGGTGCGGACGACCTCGACGGCGAGTTGCCGCGGGCACCAGGTGGGCTGCGCACTACCGGGCGAGAGCACCTGCAGGGGGTGCCCACCGAGCAGCCGTATGTACGGTACGGCGGCCGGGTCGGCCGCAGCGGGTGAGGCGTCCGCCAGACCGATGGTCCCGACGCCGATGGTAAGGCCGGTGACGGTGAGCAGTTGGCGGCGACTGAGCAGTGGGGTATTCATCGGAGTTCCTTTCGGAGCGATTGAGGTCAGGCGCCGCGCGCGAACCGGGCGACGGCGTCGGCGAATGCTTGTCCGACGGCGTGCTTCTTGTTTTCGGATACCGTCAGGATGTCGATGTCGTAGTAGTTCTTTGCCCAGAACGCGATGCGGACGGCCGTGGTGGTCACGTCGCCATGGGTGAAGTCGAACAGTGACCACGTTGCCGACGATGCCGTGGCGGTGCTGCTGCCGAAGCGCCGCGCGAAGAACGACGCGTACCCGGCGACCGCCGTGGTCGGTGACGCGTACATCGCCGCGAGCCGCTGCGACAGGGGGACGGTCGAGTCCGACCGGGCTTCCTGGCCGATGGTCATGGCGGTCGTGTCGGCGATCCAGTCAGACAGGGAGAACTTGGTGGCGTTGTCCTGCCGGTTCGCAATCGCCTGTGCCGCCGCGGCATAGGAGTTCCCGTCGGACACGCCGTCGCGGGCGAGGTCGCCGAGCACGCCGAGCAGGTCGCCGCCCCAGGTGCCAAAGTCGGCCAGGTTGACCGCGGTGAGGTCGCCGGTGAGCCCATGCGTGAACACGGCCTTGAACGAGGCGCCGAAGTGGTTCACATCGCTGTCCCACAGGTACTTCGGGTCGCGCAGCGGGCTAGGTGACTGGTGTTAAACGATGGCCGCCACTGGCGTGGCGGCCATCGTTTTGGATCTATTTCGGGTAGTTTGCTGGGATGGCGTTAGGCAGGG